>JASFYV010000029.1:0-38266 GCA_045046925.1 Candidatus Marithrix sp.
TTAATTTCATTCATGCTAATTCTCTGTTTATATTTTTACTACTTTATCATAATTTAACTTTCTTTTTCAACTTCTTATTTAGTATCACGAACACCTATGCTTTTTTAGGATATACTTTTTTTCTTTACTATGGTAAGTAGTTACAAATTAATAATAGTACCTGATAAATTCAGAAAAAAAGCCCCTAATGGCCTACTTGGTTATAGTCATGAAGCTTATTTAAAAAATATTGCATAACATAAAAATAATACATACAAGGATTTTGTCTAAATATGAAGGCCAAAGAGATTCATCTTCCTGTTAATAGTGCATCTTGTTAGTTACAGTTGAACTATCAACAGAGATAATTATCTAAAAATTAGTCTTTATTTAACCATGATTGTTCTAATTTTTCAGCTTTTTTTATTACCATAGTTTCTAAATCAGTCTTATATTTTCTGACATTATCTCTAATTTTGGTATCTTTTATTCCAATGATTTGAGCTGCTAGTATTCCAGCATTTGTAGCATTATTAATTGCAACTGTAGCAACTGGAACTCCACCAGGCATTTGCACAATTGATAATAAAGAGTCAAGCCCTTGTAAATTAGAAGTTTTTACCGGTACTCCTATTACTGGTAAAACTGTCATAGCAGCAACCATACCTGGTAAATGAGCCGCACCACCAGCTCCAGCAATAATTACTGCAAAACCTCTAGTTTCGGCATTTTTTGCATAGTCAAATAAACGTTCTGGAGTTCGGTGGGCAGAGACAATTGTTAATTCATAAATTACTTTTAATTGGGTTAATATCTTACCAGCTTCAGTCATCACTGGTAAATCAGAATCACTTCCCATTATAATTCCAACTTTCATATTACTTCTGTGCCTTTGATTGTTAAAATGTCTTTAACCATGTTCACTTTGTTAATAGCATTGGCTAAACTTTCATCTAATACTGTGACATGCCCCATTTTCCTAGATGGATGAGTGGTTTCTTTATTATACCAGTGTAAGGTTAAACCAGATATTGCTAATGTTTCCTCCAATCCTATAATTATTGGAGTTCCTTTATAATTTTTTTCACCCAATAAATTTAGCATAACAGATGGTTTTAATAAATCAGTACTACCAAGTGGTAAATCGCTGATAATACGAACTAATTGTTCAAACTGACTGGTAACACAAGCTTCTATAGTGTAATGACCAGAGTTATGTGGTCTTGGAGCGATTTCATTAATTAATACTTGTCCATCATGAGTAAGAAACATTTCAACTCCAAAAATACCAATTCCATCAATAGCTTCAACAGCTTGTAAAGCAATACTACGAGCTTTTTGTTCTATTTCTGGACTAATTTGAGCAGGAGCTGCAACAATATCACAAATATTAGTTTTATTATCAAAAACCATTTCTACAACTGGATAGCAGGCTGTTTCTCCATTAATAGTACGAGCTATAATAATCGCTAGTTCTTTATCAAAATCAATAATTTCTTCAATTATAGAAGGAGTTTGTAAAGCATCAGTTATATCATTTTTTAATACAACTACACCTTTACC
Source organism: Candidatus Marithrix sp. (assembly GCA_045046925.1). Taxonomy (GTDB): domain Bacteria; phylum Pseudomonadota; class Gammaproteobacteria; order Beggiatoales; family Beggiatoaceae; genus DRQV01. The sequence goes on from JASFYV010000029.1 coordinate 1,543, forward strand.
ATCATAACCTCCCATTCTAGCTTTTTGTACAAAAGGTAATTTAGCCAGATGTTTGGAAGATAATTTATCTACTGCTTCAAACTTAGCAGTTGGAATGTTATATTGTTGAAATAATTGTTTTTGTTTTAATTTATCTTGAATGATTTCTAATACTTTAGGAGAAGGGTAAATAGCGTGACCTGCATCAGCTAATTGATGTAAAGTTTTAATGTCAATATGCTCAATATCATAAGTTAACACATCGCTTACCTTAGCTAAGGCTGTTAATTTTTCTGGATCATATAAACTGCCAATAATTTGAGAGTCAGCAATATTACTAGCTGGGCAGTTAGCAACTGGGTCTAATATAGTTACATGAAATCCCATGGTTTTAGCAACCTGAGCTGACATTTGTGCTAATTGACCACCACCTATGATACCTAATCGTTTGATTGGATAGGAAAATTGCTTCATATTTTTTCTTATAATTTTTGGAATATATGGAAAGATATGTTATTGATACAGCCACACACGCATCAAAGATACTAATTTATCACTGTCAAATGGTTTAGATAAATAATCATTAGCTCCGGCATCTATACATTTAGCTTTATCACCTTTCATTGCTTTAGCCGTTAAAGCTATAATTGGTATTTTACGCAATCTCTCTTGTAATCTAATTTGTCTCATGGCTTCATAACCATCCATTTCTGGCATCATAATATCCATTAAGATAATAGAAATATCTTGATGTTCTGCCAACAAATCTAACGCTTCTTGACCATTTTGACCAATTACAACTTCCATTTCTCTTTCTTCTAATATTGTAGCTAGAGCAAATATATTTCGTACATCATCATCAACCAACAGTACTTTTTTATGTCGTAAAATAGCTTCTTTATTATGTACCATCTGTAACATATTACGTTTTTCAGTTGGTAATTTAGACTCTACTTGATGAAGAAATAAAGTGGCTTCATCCAACAAACGCTCGGGAGAACGTACTGTTTTAACCGTTAGAGTTTCTGCAAAATGATTTAATATCGTTTCTTCATCTAATTTCAATTCACGATTTGCATAGATAATAACTGGTATTTGTGACCAATTATCATCATTATATAAATTTTCTAATAATTTAATACCTTCTGTATTGGCAATTTCTACAATAATACATTCAAATGGGATTATCTTAAGTTTTTGTAAAGCCTCATTTAAAGTAGTAACAAGAGTTGCTTTTACATCACTACCATCAAATAAGTCTATAATTTTTCTATTATCTACTACAACCAATAGGTTTTTCATAGTTTTACTTAAGAACTGCTCAATTTTTTTGAAGGCTTTGCTTAAGTCTATCATGCTGATAGGTTTATGTAAAAATCCGATAGCTCCCATTTTTTTAGCATCCATATCTGAATCTGAAGCTGACATAAAATGTACTGGAATATGACGAGTATCAGAGTTGTCTTTTAAGCGTTCCATCACTGTCCAACCATCTATTTGTGGCAATCCTATGTCAAGTATTATCGCATTTGGTTTATATTGTGTAGCTAATTGCAAACCATCTATACCATTTTCAGCAACTAAACATTTAAAACCTTTTTCTTGTGATAGATCTAATAAAATTTGTGAAAATTTACGATCATCTTCCACTATTAAGATAGACTTGTCATTTTCATTTATATTTTCTCTATCATCAGGAATCGCATCTTTAACTTTTGGGACTACTTCTGAATTATCTAAGTCATTATGAACTATAATTTCAGGATTAATTTTGGGAATTACATCTTGAATTATCACATCTTCTGAAAAATCGTCACTAATTTCAGAATTATTTTTTTGAGGTAGATATAAACTAAAAGTGCTACCTTTATTATCTTCACTAACTAATTGCAACTCACCACCAAGTAAACCAGCCAATTGACGAGAAATAGATAAACCAAGCCCAGTTCCACCGTAACGTCTACTAGTAGTGCCATCTGCTTGTTGGAATGCTCCAAATATAGATTTTTGTTTATTTTTGGGAATACCAATTCCAGTATCTACAACGCTTATTATTAAAATATTTCCGGTTAAATTTATCGAATCTATTGTCTCAGCATTGGTATAACTAAAACTTAAATTTACTTCTCCCTCATGAGTAAATTTGAATGCATTAGATAATAAATTATTGATAATCTGCTTTAAACGTAATCCATCAGTATTTAATATTTTAGGCATATTTTCGTCGATAGATATATGGAAAATTATACCTTTACTTTCTGCTACCGGTCGAAATTTTTGTTCAATATTTTCTATCATGCCAACCAATGAAATTGATTCAATTTGAATTTCTACTTTACCAGCTTCTACTTTAGATAAATCCAAAATATCATTAATTAATTTTAATAAATCAGAACCAGCACTGTGAATAGTTTGAGCATATTCTATTTGTTTTTGATTCAAATTACTAGTCTTATTATCAGCTAACAACTGGGCTAAAATTAGTAAACTATTTAAAGGAGTACGCAATTCATGTGACATATTAGCTAGAAATTCAGACTTATATTTACTTGCTAATTCAACTTCTTTAGCTTTAGTTTCTATGGCTTTTTTGGTAGCTTCTAAGGTTAGATTTTTATCACGAATTTCATCTTTTTGGCGTTCTAAATCTATGGTTCGTTCTTCTAGCTCTTCATTAGTTTGTCGCAATTCTTCTTGTTGAGTTTGTAATTCTTCAGCTTGACTTCGTAATTCCTCTGTTTGAGTCTGAGTTTTTAATAGTAAATCTTGCATTTGAGTTCTAGATTGTGAAGTATTTATTGCTATAGCAATGCTAGAAACTATTTGTTGGATAAACTCCATCTGTTCATTAGTTATAGTTTCAAAAGAACCAATTTCTATAATGCCTTTAAGGGTTTTCTCATATTTAAATGGCATAACCAAAATATTTTTTGGGATTGCTTCTCCTAAACCAGATTGAATATGAATATAATCTTTTGGAACTTGACTAATAAGTATAGGTTGACCTTCTAAAGCAGCTTGGCCAACTAAGCCTTCGCCAAAATCAATTTTATTAGCTAAGTTTTTCCGACGAGTGAAAGCATAACTTGCCACCAATTTTAATTGTTCATCTTCAACTAAATATAACAATCCAATTTGAGACTTTAAATAAGGGGTAATAAAATTAATGATATTACGAGTTAAAGTAGCAATATCTTGTTCTCCACTCATTTTATCATTTAACTTGGTTTGCCCAGTTTTAAACCAGTCTTGCATTTTATTTTGAGTTGTAATTTTATCCAAGGTATGGGTCATATTTGCTAAAGCACGTCCCAATTGATCTTGATCTGAAAGCAAAGTCACTTTCTTAGAATAATTACCAGCAGCAATAGCATTAGCTTGAGCTATAGTATTTTTAAAATTATTTTTCAATTGCCAAGTTGAAATAACTAATTCACCTATTTCATCATTTTTGTTGTATTCAATATTGCCTTCAGCTAAATTTCCATGAGCTAAAAATCTTAAATGTTGATTTACAGCTAATAGAGGTGCTATAAAAATATTGGTGAACCAGTGACTAATAAGTAAAGATAATACAAATACTAATATAATTTCGATTAAGAATACTTGTTTAAAATAATGAGCTTTACTAAAGATAAAGTTTTTATCAGTTTGTTTAATTAATATCCAAAAAAACTCTTTCGATAGCTGAAATTTTTGAAAAGTAGTTATAATATTGTTGCTTTCTATAGTTCCTCGTTGCTTGTTTGTTATGGTAAATAATTCTGATGGTTTTTCATGTGGCAAATGTTGTTCATGATTTTCTGATTCATCACCAATATGATATAAAAGTTTATTATTTTGATCCAATAATAAATAATGAAAATTAGTATTTTCTAGCTCTTTAAAAGTATGTAAATAATTTATAATATGATTAGAATTAAGACTTAATACTAAAATTCCTTGGGTAATATGATTTTTATCAATAATTGGAATAGAATAATGAATATTATTAAAACCAGGTAAATTAACTATGTGGCGTTTTTTTAGATTTATTGTTTTGATAAAGTAATCATTATTTTGTTGGTTGTGTAATTTATTTTCGACAACAATATTGGCCTGATTATTATCGTAATTAATTCGTAAAACTTCTTTACCATCAGTTGCTATTATTTGTAAGCTTTTATAAATTTTTTGGTGATAAATAAATGATTTAAATTCTTGTGTAGGATTTTTCAACCAAGTTGTATAAGATTCTTCTGTATTCAGTTTGTTAAAAGAATAAAAATCAACTAAAAAATTTAAATGTTCAGGGATTTTATTTAAAAAACTTTGAATTCCAATAACAATATTTTCGACATTTTGTTTATCTTGTGTCCGAATATTATCAGTAAAAGTTTGGATAGAAAAATAATATCCATAATATCCCATTAATATAACTGGTAAAATACTAGAAAATAAAATAAGGACACGTAGTTTAACTTTTATACCAATATTAAAAAGTTCTAAATATTTGTAAAGAGACATAATTATATGATTATAATAAGCAAATAAATGAGTAACAATGTATAATTAAATGTAAATGTTATTTAGAGTAAATCATCTGGTTTTTTCATTGTTCTAAAATTAAAATCAATTTGCCTATAATACTCTCATGCTGTACGATAGTGAAGATAATTTTATGCGAGTTTAAATTTTATATAAACCCCTTAAATAAATTAATATAACATTATCTTTAATACTCAAAACTATTATTGTAAAACATGTATGTTTCGTCAATTATAGATAATTGCTTATTTATAAAACAATAAATTTGAGTTTAATTATATTTGCTAAAATGATGCCAAATATATTTGAGCAGTTTAAACTAATTTATTAACAACTTATGGATTGGAATATATTTATTATAATTAAGGTGGGAACATCCTGAAATTATGTTATTATAAACAATTGGTAACAATTTTGCAATCTATACTTATTTTAAAATATATCTCGATATAAAATTGCTTTCTTAGAAAAATATTCATTGTTTGTACAAGATTTATAATACTAATTACAATTTAACTATTGAATTGGTAGAACAAAATTTTTATAAAAATACTAGGGTCAATATCATTTTACCTAGTCTATAAATTTAAAAATATCCTAAGTATAAAAAATATGGGTTTAAATGATATATTTACATAATAAATGTTACCAATTTATTGGAAGAAGAAAACGGATTAAAGTATTATCTTCATATTTTGTTAAGTGTAGTTATAAAAATCAATTTATTATATTGAGTTACGTCTTCAAAAGCAAACAGGAAATTTATTTACTGAAACAAATTAATGATATTAGAAGTTGAGATATAAAATATTTAATGTCAAATAATGCTACGTTAGTTATGTCTATAATTTTAAGGGAAGTCAATTTCCTTAAGTAATTCTTCCCCGAATATTAATAAATTCGGGGTTTTCTTGCAGTTTTTTTTGAAACTGGCGTGATGATCCCACTAGAAAAAATCATTGTTCTCAATAAGGTTCCTTTGTTTTCAATGTTGAAGACCGAAGACCTACATATGATCTCAACCATTGCTAGTGAAGAGGCGTATGAGGATGGACATACATTATTTTATGAAGGAGATATTGGGGATAGGTTGTTTATTGTTGTTGCTGGTGAGGTAATGATTTTAAAAAAAAATAAAGATGGTGAAGAAAAACATTTAGCAACATTGAAAGAAAATAATTTTTTAGGTGAACTTGCATTATTTGATGCCGAAACCCGTACTGCCACTGCTAGATGTATTGGCTCCTGTATATTTTTGGTAATTGAACGTAACGATATGGAACAATTGGCTCACGAATATCCTGCTATTGCATTTGGTTTTATTAAAGTATTAATTAGCCGTATGCGTGGAATGGTTCTTGATAAAAATTAAGAGTCATAGTAATAATATTATATTACCTAAATTATGATGGCACGTTTCCTAGGAAATTTACTATCTATAAAACCTAATGAACGGGATGGAGTATTTTATTTCTTCCTTGTTTTATTAGTATTTTCCTTTGGTGCAAGTTTTGCCCGTAGCATTGGTATGACTTTATTGGTAGGAGAAATGGGTGGTAAAACTTTACCTTTAATGTTTGTGTTCATTGATTTATCTGTGATGCTGGGTTCTCCAGTGTACGCTCATTACACCAAGAAATCTAGCGGTTTAGTAATTTTAGGTTTTTTTTTATTAGCAACTGCTGTATTTTCAATACTTGCTCAATTATTATTTATTCTGAAAGATAATTGGTGGACAGAACAAGATTGGGTGTATGGATTGTTTTTTGTTGGTTTTTTCTTCTTTTATATTCTCATCAATATTCACATCAGTAGTTTTGTTGCTTCTTATTTTACCGCAGTCCAAGTCAAACGAGTAACTCCCATAATTAATGCTGGTTTTCCCATTGGAGGAGCTTTGGGAGGTACCACTTTGCTAGTATTATTGAGTGTATTTCATATTCAACCTCAGAATCTAGTAGCAATATTAGGAGCATCTTGTATGGGTTCATACTGGTTATTAAGAGTAATCAATGCTCGTTTTAGCCCAGTTCGGGTAGGAAGTTTACAATCAAGTTCATCACAATCAAAAGGCCCATTAAGTGAATCATTAATAGCTTTTAAATATATTATTGGTTCTAAATTAATGATTTATATGTCATTAGGTCTAGTTTTATTTGTTATTGCAAGTAAAGTATTAGAATATCATTATCAAACAATTATTTATTATGAAGTTTTTCAAGACGCTACTCAACGTGCCAAATTTTTTGCTACTTATGAAGTATTTGCCAATTTAACTTGGTTGTTTATTCAACTACTGCTAACTTCACGTATTATAATGAAATTGGGAGTTGGTGCTAGTAATGTACTTTATCCAATATTAGCAGCAATAATGTCTTTGGCTCTATTTATATTTTTCTATCAAGTAGACAATAAGTTATCTGAAAATTTTGCTATCATGTTGGTTTTAGGTATTTTAACCCAATTTGTAAATCAAGAAATGCGTGGAGCTTTAAGGACTCCAGTGAATAATTTGCTTTTTAATGCAATACCTCCTAATCAATGGGGAGTAAATAAAGCTTTCCTTAATGGCATTGTATTTCCAATATCTACAGTAACTGTTGGAATTTTTTTGATGCTGATTACTGGTGATAATAATACTTCAATATTACAGTCTTTCTTTCCAAAAGAAGATTTACATTATTTATTACCATTAGTAGCTCTCGTTGTTTCGTTATTAGGGATTTTAGCAGCGTTACCGCAATGGGCTGCTTATAATAAGGGAGTATTTGGCCTACTTAATCGTGAATTATTTAGCCGCCAAACTGACGTAAAATTAAGTGGTTGGAGCAATAATAGCTTAAAACAAGTAATAGAACAAAAATTAAGCAGTGTTGATCCATATCATGTAGTTGCAGCCTTAGAAATGATTCGAGTATTAAGATTAAGTTATTTTATCAGTCAAGTAGGAGATTTATTACTTAAAACCCAAGTATTTAAAATTAAAGAACATTGTATTAATACATTAGCAGCATTACCACAGTCAAATATTAGTGTAAATTATTTAGTTGAGGCTCTGCAAACAGAACAAGATGCTGTAGTTTTGCCACTTATTTTAAAAAATTTAGCTAAATTTCAATTAGTTGACTTTAATAATACCATAGAAAAATTACTAGTACATAAAAATACTCAAGTTTTTGTAGAAGCTTGTTTATGTTTACATAAACATCCTAATTATAAACATAAAGAATCTATTGAAAGAAGGATCATAGCTCGTTTACAACGTAACAAGGAACCAACAGATATTGCTTTATATCTATATGCCTTAGGAGAATTACGTCATTCCTATTACAGCGGTAAAGCATTACCATTTTTAGAAAATGATAATAGTAAAGTTCGTTTAGCTGCATTTACTGCTTTCATTCGTATGCTTGAAGGCCAACTTGAACCACATAAAGAATTACTTATCAAAGCATTAAACTCAATAGATAAGGACATGAAAATTGTAGCTTTACGAGCTTTGAAAGAATGTCAATCTTTAGATGATTGGTCTCCTATAATAGAACTTTTAGGTGCAAGAGATCGGACTTTGGTTGCTGAAAGCAAAGAATTATTACGTTTGAGTTTGGGAACTTGTAAGACAGCATTAACAAGCTATGTATTTTCTGATAAAATATCAGTACAGCAAAGGTTTGAAATTTTATCCTTAATTTACTCAAAATTAAATCCAGAACAACATAAACAGTTACAACAAAGAGCTGATGAATCTTTAAAAAAATTCGTCCAAATAAATGGCTTATTGAAACTGCATGAGTCACTAGGCCATAATAGCAAAGTGTATGATTTAATTGCAAAAATTTTACAAGAAATAGCAGAAGAACATTTACAGCATATTTTAACTATTATAACATTCGCTTCTGATCAAAATATTGAATTTTTTCAAAGAGTTAGTAGAGGAGTGTTATCATTAAATCGGGCGAATCAAGGTAACGCTTTAGAAGTATTATCAAATGCTAAAGAAAAATATTTAGTATCAAGATTACTTAAATATTTTGATGAACGTTTAACGGATATCAAATCAGTTAGTCGTATTTATATAGCTTTATTTGGGGAGAAACATAAATTGAATGTAAACAACTATGAATATCTATTAAAAATTTTGGATAATGATATGATTGATGCTTGTTTACTATATTTAGTTAAGGAAGATCAGAATAATGTAGATTTAAAAAATTCTCGGATAAAAGTACGTGAATTGATGACTGAAGTTTAACTGTGATTTTTATTAAATTCCCAAAATCACAGCATTAATAGTTATTTACCGTTTATTTTTACGACGGTGTTCATCTATAATTTTTTTGATTTCATAAGCATCAGGAATACCATCAATTATAATTTCGGCCTCAGATGAGGCGGCACTAGATATCTCTACTCGGCCAGTTCCCATAATTCGTTGTATAACAGTTTGATCTATTTCAACACTACGAACATCTGACAAATACACTTCTTTTATATTTTTAGAAAAAATACCTTTTCTAAAACTAATTCTTTCATTTGATACTGTAAGTCTAATATTAGTAACTTGTAACCACCAAACTAATAGTCCTCCCCAAAAAATTATTGAAATAATAGTACCTATTACAATTGTCCCAATTTGTTTACCTTCTGGAATCCACATGAATAATGCAACCCAACAAATTATCGGCACGATAATGTATGTTATGAACCAAAAAGGACTATTACGAAACATGGATGGTGCAGAATCATATAGTATTGTTTCTTTTGTCATTATTTAACTCCATTTTTATATTCTAACTTAAAATCATATTCAATCACATATGAGGTATTGATGTCAACACAGATTGTTAAGATATATTACTCATAAGATTAATTTTAATATAATGATTCTGCTTTGCAATAAATATATTTTGGGGCTATGGAAAAATATTTATATAATGCTGGACATAGCCAGCCAGTTAATTCATGTTGCTGCCAATAATACCAATTACCTTCAAATTCTTTTTTTACCCAAATCAATTCGGCTTGATAATTAGGAAATTTATTGTTAGAGAATAATAGTCTAAATCCTTGGTTAGCATTGGAAATATCTTTAACAAAAACATCAATAATTGTTGGCATACCTTCTACAAATGGTTCTTTTATTAAACCAACTTGTTCATCATCAAATACCCAAGTATCTTGATAACGATAAGGAAAAATTACTATAATGGAATTAGACATGATTTAATAACTACTGTTTTAAATCTTAAAAAGATAAAATCTTTCAACAGTATTGTGCCATATTAAAATATTTTTTTCCATTATTACTTGACATATTAACCTTATTTGATACAATTGTTAAATATTGTTCATTCAAGTTGCAATGCGGGAATAGCTCAGTTGGTAGAGCACAACCTTGCCAAGGTTGGGGTCGCGAGTTCGAGTCTCGTTTCCCGCTCCAATGGCTGAATGGCAGAATGGCTATGCAGCGGTTTGCAAAACCGTCTATGTCGGTTCAATTCCGGCTTCAGCCTTTTTAGCCCGGGTGGCGGAATTTGGTAGACGCAAGGGACTTAAAGAAAATTTGAGCACCTAAGGCGAAATCCTTTTGTGAATGGAGTCTAATTCGGTGAAACCTGTAAAATGGCAATGCCGAGCTAAGTTTGATTTAGTTGTTCAAAGAAAATGTTTCTTTGATATTTTTCCTGAGTCAAAAAAGTGTAGAGGCCATACGGCTCCTGCCTGACTAAGTTTTTCTATAATTTTTGAAAAATTTAAAGGTAAAGACATGGTCCAGACCACGAACATATCTTCATAAGGTATGGCAGTGAAAACTGTAGTTGGTAAGAAAATCCCTCGATGGTAACATCGTGCCGGTTCGAGTCCGGCCTCGGGTACCATATATTTCCTCGAATTATTAATTGGATTCGGCAAACATTTGATAGAATCTGAGATGTACATAACACATTTTGGCCTAAATGCCGTTCCATTCTCTATCACACCTGACCCACACTATCTGTATTTAAGTGTACGCCATCGTGAAGCTTTAGCACATCTATTATATGGTGTTAAAGAAGGCTCTGGGTTTGTATTACTTACTGGTGAGGTTGGTACAGGTAAAACAACACTTTGTCGTAGTCTAATTGAGCAATTGCCAGAAACTGTCGATATCGCTCTATTACTAAATCCACGTCTTACCTCTATAGAATTGCTCAAAGCATTATTTGATGAACTGAAAATTAGTTATGAAGATAATTTTGTTGCAAAAGATTTTATAGATATTCTTAGCAGCTATTTATTAACAGCTCATTCAGTTGGTCGTCGTACTGTGTTTATTTTAGATGAAGCTCAAAGCCTTACTCCAGAAGTTTTGGAACAAGTGAGACTGTTGACTAATTTAGAAACTTCTAATCATAAACTACTCCAAATAATTTTAGTAGGCCAACCAGAATTAAACACTCTTCTTAAACGCAATAACTTGCGTCAACTAGCTCAAAGAATTACAGCACGTTACCATTTATTACCATTATCTTCCAAAGATACTCAAGCCTATATAAATCATCGTTTAGCAATCAGTGGAGCTAAAAGCCCTATATTTGTTAATGCTGCTATGCGTTTGGTATATCATTATTCCGGCGGAATACCACGTTTGATTAATGTGATATGTGACCGAGCTTTATTAGGTGGTTATGTTGGTAATGAAAACAAAATAAATTCTCGGATTGTGCGTAAGGCAGTAAAGGAAGTTCGTGGAGAAAATATTGGTCGTAGTTATCATTTATTAGGCATATTGCTAACCTTTTGTTTCTTAATAACATCAGTTTGGTGGTTCTATCCACAGGCTAAGGTTTTATGGACAAAATATTTTAATAATGAAATAGTTATAACAGTTCAACCAGAAACATCTCCAGCAAAACAATCTGATAATAAAACAATAGACCAGCTAATATCAGAACCTGTTTTAGAGCCTATTGAAGCTGTTTTGCCTAAACCAATTGTAAATTTAGAAGAATTATTACCTAAAACAAATACTGAATCAGCTTTTATAACATTATTTAATTTTTGGAATTTAGATTATAATAGCTTGACTGGTGAAAAGGCTTGTCAACGAGCAGCAAGTAAAAATTTAGCTTGTTTGCTTAGAACTGGAAATTGGCAAGAACTTCGAGAGGTAAATCGACCAGCAGTTATCGAGTTAGTCACTAATGATGGCAATCAACACCATTTAGTGGTAACTAAATTAAAAGGTAATATTGCTACTATCGCAATTGCTGGAGAAACTTATGAATTTTCGATTACTGAAATTAACAAATATTGGTTGGGTCAATTTTTACTGTTATGGCAGCCACCTTTGCTTCCAGTGCCAGTTTTAAAAATCGGTTTATCTAATAATGCAGTGATTTGGATACGAAAGAATTTAGATATTATTGAAGGAATGAGTAGTGAATCGTATTCTCCACGTTTTGATTATGCTTTAAGAACAAGAATCATAGTCTTTCAACGTCAGCAACAGCTCGATGCAGACGGAATTGTTGGTGAACAGACTATGTTGGTCATGCAGGCTTTGTCTAAGTTAGGACCTTTGTTAGTTGAATAAAGTATTGTATGAACTGAAATTACACAAAGTGCAGTATTAGATTAGATATCTTTCCTAAGGGTACGGTACATAAATGTAGGATGCAATGAAATATGAATTGCATCAAGAATGTAATTCGTAAACTACATCCTATATAAAGTTACTATACATTGATTTTTTTATCATAATTAAGACTATTTGGTGCAATAGTTCCGCCTGAAATAATAAAAGCCATAGCTTCATCCATAGTCCAATCAGTAGAAGTTATTTTATCTAAAGGTACAATTTCTAAGTAACCTGATGTTGGATTAGGAGTAGTTGGAACATAAACAGCCGCTAATTTTTGCCCAGTATCATCATCAGTTAAAATTCTAGTTACAAATCCTACTGTTTTCATTTCTGGGGATGGAAATTCAATTAAAACCACTCTTTGTACACTGCCAGGTTCAGTTTGTAAAGCTGATAGAAATTTCTTGGTTGAGCCATAAATAGTTTTGACAAATGGAACCTGCTCCATAAATGAATCGAATAATCCAATGATTCGTTTACCAATTACTAATGTTGCCATCCAGCCCAATAAATATAATGCTAGCAATGTTAATATTACTGCAAAAATAGAAGATACAAATGGGTCTAAAGTTAAGATGAATTTGGCCAAATTAGGTGAAGCTTTTTGTAAGGTTTCAGCTAATGCCATCATTAAAGGTGTGCCAATTTTTGACAATTGAATAAATAAAAAATCAAAAACGATCCAAGTGAGTGAAATAGGTATTACAGTTAAAATACCAGTTATAAGATAGTGAGATGTAGAATGTTTAGTTTTCATAAATTGTTATATAGTTCGGATGGTTTTTATAGTTTATTGTTATTAAAGTAAATATTTGTATATAAAAAGTAATAAAACGCTTAAATTTAAATATGATTTTAACTAAGAGTAACCAAAAATCCCTTATAAAATTTGTCCAATTACGCTATAATAACTTAAAAAACATTATTTAAATTTTTGATAAAGGATAACAATGGATAAAAAATTACTTGATATATTAGTTTGCCCAGTTACTAAAGGACCATTAATTTATGATAAAGATAAGCAAGAATTACTTTGCAAGAGTTCTAGATTAGCTTATCCAATTCGGGAAGAAATTCCAGTAATGTTACCTGATGAAGCTCGTAAGTTGAGTTTAGAAGAAATTGAGCAATTGAAATGATTAAAGTTCTATTTGTTTGTATGGGCAATATATGTCGTTCACCAACTGCTGAAGGTATATTTACTGATCTAGTTAAACAAGCAGGTTTAAGTGAACAAATTTATATTGATTCTGCTGGGACTCATAACTTTAATATAGGTAAATCACCAGACTCACGTTCGCAAGCAACTGCTCTACAGCATGGGATTGATATAAGTCAGTTATCTGCTCGTCTAGTTACTACTGATGATTTGATCGAATTTGATTATGTATTAGCAATGGATCGAGGTAATTTGCAAATACTACATTCTTTATGCCATTCAGGAAATGAACATAAAATCCACTTATTTCTTAATTTTGCTTCTGAATTAAATATACAAGAAGTCCCCGATCCTTATGAGGGAAGAGAAGGATTTGAATATGTATTTAGTTTAGTAAAAGCTGCTAGTGAAGGATTATTAGCAGAAATATCTAAACAAGTAAATTCCTAATGTCGAGAACGATAAGTTATCCGGCCTTTATCTAAATCATAAGGTGTCAATTGTACTGTAACCTTATCACCAGTTAATATACGAATATAATGCTTACGCATCCGACCCGAAATATGAGCAGTGACAATATGATCATTTTCCAATTTAACTCGGAACATCGTGTTAGGTAAGGTCTCAGTTACAACACCTTCCATTTCAATACTTTCTTCTTTAGGCATATTACTCTATTTGTTAAGTTAAATTTCTTAAGAACTGTAGACATTATATTACTCGCTCACTGAAAGTCAACGTTTTTTTTAAAATATATGCAAAAAATCAGATTAGATAAATGGTTATGGGCTGCCAGATTTTTTAAAACTCGTAGTTTGGCAACTGCTGCAATCAATGGTGGTAAAGTGCATCTAAACTCACAACGTGTTAAACCAGCCAAAGAAATACATATTAATAATGAATTAACTATTCGTAATGGTAATCATGAGCGTACAGTAATTGTACAAGGTTTATCTAACCAACGTCGTCCAGCCAAGGAGGCTATTTTACTATATGAAGAAACTCCAGCAAGCATTGCTCAACGAGAAAAAAATTCTGAATTATATCGTCAAGCTGCTGCATTACGTCCACGTGGTACTGGTAGACCAACTAAAAAACAGCAACGGGATATTCATAAGTTTATCAGAATTACTGATGAAGAATGATTTATTCTGCTAAAACAGCTTGTTGTTTAATAAATAATTGGCTAATTCCATCCTTAGCAAGATTCAACATCGTTTGTAATTCTTCAGCTCGAAAAGCATGGCTTTCAGCAGTACCTTGAATTTCAATATAAGCAAAACCATCATTCATAACAATATTCATATCTGTTTCGGCATCAGAATCTTCGAGATAATCTAAATCTAAAATCGGCATACCTTTATAGATACCAACTGATATAGCAGCAAGAGCCCCATGAATAGGATTTTTAGTTATTTTTTTCTGTTCCAATAAATATTGTACTGCATCAACCAGAGCAACATAACTACCAGTAATTGAAGCTGTGCGAGTACCTCCATCGGCCTGAATCACATCACAGTCAAAAGTAATAGTATGTTCTCCTAAAGCTTCTAAATTCACCACTGAACGTAGAGAACGTCCAATTAAACGTTGGATTTCTAAAGTACGTCCTCCTTGTTTACCACGATTGGCTTCACGTACCATACGTTCATTGGTAGAACGAGGCAACATTCCATATTCTGCTGTGATCCAACCAGATTTTTTATCTTTTAAAAATCTAGGTACTCGATCACTAATGCTTGCATTACAAATAACTTTAGTGTTACCAAATTCTACTAATACTGATCCCTCTGCATGTTTAGTATAATGACGAGTTAAATTAATTTTACGAAGTTCATTTGGAGAACGACCACTTGGACGCATAAAAAATCCTCTAATAGATACAATATAAATTTTAGTATGATTCAACTGACAGAAAGATAATAGAATAACTATTGAATAAAGTAAAGATTATTCTTGAATTATTTTGTGTATAAGTATTGGCAGATCGTTGCTGATGGCTTGTTTTATCTCAGCGTTATATGAATTATTACTACTTTTAGTAAGCAATTTTTCTGGTTCTACTTTAACTGATAATAATTTCCATAAACTTTCTCCAATTCATCATTATTTCTTATGTTTACAGGATAACTATAAATTATAATATCACGTAGGGACAATCCGGTTGCCATTAACTTGAAATTTATTCCAAGGATTGAAGTAAAAATATAAGAATATGTTTATCATTAAGAATAGCGTTCTGAATATCATTTCGTTTGTGAAAAATTGTCAAGCACAATGACAGATTGATTTTCAATCTTAGGCAATAAGTCCTGTGTTATCCAAGCATATGTCAGCATTAATATTACAATTCAACATAAGAAACAGTGCTGTTTCTTCATAATTTAACTTCCTTTCTAAAATCTATTGAATATGTCATTATTTTTTACGCTCTTTTTTATAATATTTTACTTTGAAAAGTCCGTACAAATAATTTCCTGTTTTATTAATTGTGCTTTTTGGGTATGACATCTTGCCATTATAATGACTTTTCTGTTTAGGACGTTCCATGTTCTTCAGCATCAACAATTACTGTTACAATATTATTTGATTGTAACTTTTTTACCAGGTAAACAGAGCTTGCCTGATTTCATTAACTTAATAATCTTTAGAATCTTCTCGAATATTTTTTGACTTACTCCTGTGCCTCTTTTAAATTCTTCTTCTTTTAGGGGTTTTTCATATTTCATACTTTTGCAAGAGGTCTATTATAATTTGGTAGGCTGCATAAGCTATAATGCTACATTATAATTATTATTTTGTGGTTTTTTAATGCTTCGCTTATACATCTTACGAGTTACTAGTAAAATCTAACGTATCTGATTGTTGAAAAACGGTTATTTTTTTACCTAAAAGAGATTTGGGAAGTATTGTATTTAAAGTACCATTTTGATGATTGTTGTATTTAAAATCGATGACTAAATTCTGTTAGTCTAAAATTTCTAATTCAAGATTAAGTAAGACATTAAAATTGATTAGTATTTGATACAGTTGTGTTGGTGTGTGAGTCGGAAAAATAATTTAAACCTGCTTCCTATTTTTATGTTACTTCGACCTCAATTATTTTAAGGATATTTATGAGTACAGAACAAATTGATTTTCAGGCGATACCAGTGGCATTTTAACAACAAATATAATCCAAATGAATAAAGAACAAATACAGGCATTATTAGAAACACTTCAAAAATTGTTTGAGGTTAGTATGTCCAAAGAAAGTATAATAAATGTTTTACAACAACATCCTGAATTGTTGAGTAAAGAAGCTGATATGATGATGGATAGATTTATTCAAATTTCGCATGAGCAAGGTAATGAAGAAGATGTTAAATTTTTTAGTCATTATCGTGAAATGTTACAAAGCATTCGACTTAATAAAACACAAAAAAATCAGAATAAAAACATTCCATCACAATTTAGAGATGATTTAAATCAAGCCATATCAGCTAAGAAGAAATATCAACAAGAAAGAGAAGTACAATATTTAGATGAAGCAATAGCAGCATGGGAACGAATTTTAAATCATACGGATTTTTATTGTGTCGATGAAAAGTTTCGTTTAGCAGTGTTAAATGATAGTGCAACTATTTATTTACATCGTTACTGGGTAAAAGGGATAATAAAAGATTTAAACAAGGCTTTATCATTTTGGAAAGAAACAGTTAAACTTGCACCAAAAAATTCACAAAACTTACCTAAATATTTAAACAATCTTGGTAATGTTCTTAGAGAGTGTTATATTAGCTATGGCAATATTAGCGATTTAAGCGAAGCCATCAAAAATTCTCAAAAGGCCGTTAAACTAACATCAAAGGACTCATCAGAATTACCAGGATATTTAAACAACTTAGGCAATTGCTATTTGGATCGCTATGTTCATCTAGGCGATCCTATTGACTTGAATAAAGCAATAAAAATACATAATCAATCTGTTAAGCTAACATCAGAAAACTCATCAGAATTACCCATGTTTTTGAACAATTTGGGTAATGGATTCTTCCAGCATTATACCGATTACGGAGATATCAGTAGTTTAGATAAATCCATAAAAAATTATCAAAAAGCGGTTATTCTTACAACAAAGAATTCAGTAAATTTACCAGGTAGATTAAATAATCTAGGCAATAGTTTTCACAAACGTTACATTAAACGCAATAATTTCTATGATTTGCTTGAAGCAATCAAAAATTATCGACAAGCTATTAAATTTACAGAAATTAATTCACCAGATTTACCTTTATATTTAAATAATTTAGGTGCTAGCCTTAGAAGCCGTTACATCCATATCCATTTAGAAGATATAAATGATTTTAATGAATCAATAGAAAACATCAAAAAAGCCATCATACTGGCAGAAAAAAATTCACCAAATTTATCTATGTACTTAAATAATTTAGGTAATAGTTTTATAGATCAATATGCTCGTCTTAATAAACTTCAAGACTTGAACGAGGCTATCAAAAATTATAGCCAAGCCGTTAAGCTGACACCAAAAAACTCACCAAATTTAGTAGGTAGATTAAATAATATTGGTACTGGTTTTAGCAATCGTTATACTTTACTTAATGATTTAAACGATTTAAATAAGGGTATCAAAAATTATCAACAAGGTGCAGAAATGGGTTTGAAAGTCGCACTTGGACATGGATTAGAGAATGCAAAAAATTGGCTAAATTGGGCTTTTAATCGCCAATCATGGAATGAAGTCCAACAAGCTTATAATTTTGCTTATCAAGCTAGCACTCGTTTAGTACAAACCCAATTAACACGTCAACATCAAGAATCATGGCTTAAAGATACACAAGGATTAGCTGCTCATGTTGCTTACGCCTTTGCTAAACAAAAACAATTCCAAGAAGCTGTGATTACTTTAGAAAGAGGTTTAGCTCAATTATTAAGTGAAGCGTTAGCACGAGATAAAGCAGATTTAGAGCAGTTAAAAACACAGGGATATACCGATTTATATAACCGCTACCAACAAGCAGTGGAAGCTTGGCATAATGCTAAATATGTTAAAAAAGAATTAGTCTATGAGCGTTTACAAGAAGCACGTAAAGAATTAGATGAAACCATTACCGCTATCCGTAAAGTCGAAAATTACACCAATTTTTTAATGCCTCCTGAATTTGCGGATATTGTCACAGCAGTTAAAAATTCCACCATCATATATTTACTTACAACAAAAGCCGGCGGTTTAGCACTTATTATTAATAAAGATGAAAAAATAACTCCCGTATGGCTCCAAGAACTAACCGAAGAATTATTACAACCAATACTAGACAATTATTTACAAGATCAGAATAATTGTTCAAAATATCCACAAGATAATACTTATAAGCAAAAATGGTTAAATACTTTAGAATCAACCACTAATATACTTTGGAAACAAATAATGGCTCCCCTGATTCAAGCCTTACCAAAACAGGAACAAATTACCTTAATTCCAGTTGGTCATTTAGGTTTACTGCCCCTCCACGCTGCTTGGACAGAAGACAAAAATACCTCCACTGGAAAACGCTACTCCCTAGACGAATTAACAATCAGCTATGTTCCAAATGCCCGTTCCCTAATTGAAGCCAGAAAAATAGCCAACCAAGTAACAGTTGACCGCTTACTAGCCATTAATGAACCAAAACCAGTTAAAGCATCAGATTTACCAAGTTCCGAATACGAAGTCCAAACAATAACTACAAACTTCGCCCAGCATCAAATTTTCAAACACGAAGCCGCCACTCGCCAAGCAATACTTGACAACCTTACCAAATGCAATGTATTACACTTTTCCTGTCACGGTTTCGCCGATTTGAATAAACCCTTAAAAAGTGGTTTAATGATGGCTAACAACGAACCACTCACAGTTAAAGACTTCCTTGATTTACACCTAAAAGGTATACGACTAGCAACATTATCAGCCTGTGAAACCGGTATTCCGGGAATGGAACTACCAGACGAAGTCGTTAACTTACCAGCCGGACTATTACAAGCTGGAGTCGCTGGAGTAGTTGCCTCATTATGGTCAGTTAGCGATATGTCAACTGCCTTATTAATGGCCAAATTTTACCAAAATGTCATAAAAATTTGGCAACAACAAGGAACTCAATCCTCAATTGTTCCAGCCCTTAACGAGGCTCAACGCTGGTTACGAGATGCCACCACAGAAGAATTGAAACAGTGGGTCAAAGAATTACCAATTGATGCAACCCAGAAACGAGAATTGCGTCGCTTATTTAACACACCTCAAATTCGGCCTTATGAAAATAGTTATTATTGGGCTGCATTTAGTGCAATAGGAGTTTAAAAATGTCAATTTACACAGAAACAATCATTGCTTTCAATCAGTTACTTAAAGATAAACTTGGACTATTCTCAACCCAAGATTGGATAAATTTAAACAAACTGCTTACACCTCTTGCCGATGATACAGAAAATATGTCCAATGCACTTTCAACTTGGTGTGAATCTCACTCTGAAATTGATGATGCTTTGTCAAATGTTCAAGAACATCTATTTCCAAATGAAGCCAAAGTTAAAGGCATAGCTGGTACTCCACCACCAAAAATAACTCCCGAAGACGAGAAAAAACTCCGAGAACAATTACTAAACACTATTAGACACAATAGCTCTGATCCCAAATCTAAGCCTAATTCAACTCAATCATCACAAACTTAAAGAATATACTTTTGTTAATACTTTGAAGATTATCAATATGATTTACATTAAAAATCCTAGCGTAACACTCTACGCTTTCCACCTCCGTACCGACTTTGAAAAAGAAGTAGTGGCAGATGCCGCTCATCTATGGGAAAAGTTAACTCAATTAAGCAATGTTATACCAGAATTACAACAACTACCAGAAAAATTGATTTGCTATCAAAATGGCAAATATAACCCAATTGCTGAACAAGGACAACAAACTGATTATCTTGAACTTATTCAACCAGAACGAGTATTAAATTTTTCATCTAAAAACCAAGACATATTAACTGGTTCAGTTTATCCATTAAGATTACACGATACTTATGCTGTTGATTTAACTCTTTCTTATCAAAATCAAGAAATTGCTATCAATAACTTGCATCGACTCAATCCACAAAATTGCTTAATGCCAAATAATATTCAAGCTTCACTTGGACAAACATTATTGCTATATGGTGAACCAGTGGGAGATAATATTACGAATCAAGATTTGGCAAACAAATATGTTAAAACAGTGTTGCAAGAAATTCCATCTTTTAAGCAACAAGGACAATTATTTGGTAGCCCAATTTTTGTTTATGAAACTATTTCCACCAAAAATGCACCGCATTCAAATGAATTGACACATATTTTAGTTTGGTTAGGAAAACATGAACAAACAGTAAAACTTGCAGAGAAATCTACACCTTGGCTAATCAATTTGTTAAACTGTCACCACAAGATTTTATTTACTTATCATCAAGCCAATCAAAGTAATGAATTAGCACGTAAAATTTACCAAAAACTTGATGCTAAAAACAAACAATTAAATCAATTGCCAACAATACAAGAACAACGTTTAAAATTGTTAGAAAATATACTAAATGAAACATCAGACAATACTTTTAAATATGCAAATCATCTCCGTAATTTAACTGATCACCATACCACCATCGAAATTAACATAACCAATTATATTAAATGGTTAGGACATATTCGTGATTTAAGTTTAGCAACAGATAATTTGCAATTTTTAAAAGATTTTCATACCAATAACTGCCAACATTATCAGCAACAAACCAAAGTTTATCTGGATTATCTCAAACCCGGTCATAATTTATTTGAACAATTTATAACAACTATTTTAGGATTAGTGAATATTGGAGAGCAAAAACAACAGCTTATTCGAGCCGAAAAATTTGAATTTTTGATTACATTCATTGGAGCGGCGGTTGGAACCGGTGCGATTTCAGCAACTGTGATACCTGATCCACTGTCATTATTTGAAATTCCTCAATGGCTTAATAATTTGCCCCTTCTGAAAGAAATTTTAAAAGTAATGTTTCATCTCATTATTGGTGGTGCAATAGCAATGATTCTTACTCCTTTGATTTCAGTTATTGCAAGATGGTTTACAAGAAAAGAATAGGACTCGAAGAAGTTTCGCAGAGAGTTCATAACGCTCACGGAACATCTATATTACATGAACTAAGGAATTAAGATTTAATAATATCCTAAATGGATTAAGTAGAAATAGCAGCATAATTCTATTTGTATTTCGATGTATATGGTGGATAATGAGCAATACGAATTTCAATATCTAAATCATTGGATAATTTTTGTAAATCCTCTTTGAAAATATAATAACGAACATTATTACTACCGCCACAATCACTAGATAGTTATAAATTATCAGGAAATAAACTGATTATTAATTTCAACGTTAACTAATAACTGAGCAGTATCATGAGTATAAATATTATATACACCATCACTACCACTTAAATTCCAACCCTGTCCGACAGAATTAACCATATTACCTGCTTCACCATCAATTATTAACTTATCATCATCAGAAATATCTAACACATCCTCAACTTGCAGATATAACTGATTATTTTCACCAATAATATTAATTCTATCGATACCCTGTAATTTTAACTGTGCAGAATCGGGTAAGTTCCTGTTTTGCAGCAAATTCAAATTTCCATCTAAATTAATTAAATCAGAACCATCACCACCATCTATATGAACTCCAAACACTTTTGAATCCAAATAAAATGTATCATCCCCTGCCTCACCCAATAAAATATCATTACCAAGACTATGCTGAAAAGTATCGTTACCTTGTTTACCTAATATAATATCCAATCCATCAGTGCCATCAAAACTATCATTTTCATCAGTACCAGTAACAATATTAGTAGGATTAACCGTTACAATAGCTGTATCTTCTCCACCTTGCCCATCTTCCAACACATAACTAAATTCTGCTGGTTCAGAACTAATTAACGCATTAACAAACAACTGAATTTCATTGCCAATCAGCTCGACATTTATTCCTTCAGTATTCGGAATTACCTCTGTAATACTAAGAATATCAATCGGATTATTGTCAGTATCATTTTGTAATAAATCAGAAATCGGAATTTTAGTATAGATATTGAAAGCTATTTCAACTTCGTCATCTGTTGCAATTGGGGCAAGATTTTCCGTAACTAATTGGATTTCCCGATTTACAATAGCTTCTGTTGCAATATCTCCATCAGTCAACACTATCTGTAATTCACGAGATTCTACTTGAGGTTCAGAAGCAGTATTTTGATAAGTGACAGCCTGAATTATAGCTTCCGTATTACTGGCATTAGATACTTCATTCAAGCTAATCAATAAAGCTCCACTAATAAAATCAGTGATAAAACTGCCAATTTTAGTTTCATTATAAAAAATATCGCTTCCAGTATTATTAGCTACTTTAATAAATTCAGTATCTTCAATCCTCAATACATTATTTACAGTACGATTTTGAGTAATAGTAACTTCCAATGTACCTTCAGCAAAATTAGGTGAATCATTATCAACTATATTTACCGTTCCAATAGAAACTGGTTCATCTGCTATTCTAAAAGTTAGAGGTTCATCTTCCCAAGTCATCTCAGGAGGAGAGGTATAAACAATAGTCACAGTTACAGAATCAGTTAAATCACCGTCACTGATAGTGTAAGTAAAGTCTGAACTAAATATAATTTCAGAATCAATTAGTTGAGCATTATCACTAACATTAATTATCTCAATTAAATCATGATTAGGATCAAGATCATTAGTTAATAATAGAGAGGTAGGAATCGGACTATCATAGATACTTATGGTGTCAGCAGTCGCTATCGGCTGGGAGTTTTCTATTGTAAAAAAAACTTGAGCAATATCAGTATTTTCATTGGTATCAGTTATTGTATATTCAAATCCAGCTTCACCCACAAAATTATCATCTGGAGTAAATTTTACTTCATTATTTTCTAATAAAACAACTGTACCATTTTCAGCTTTATCAACTATGCTAATTGATTCAGCACCAATATCATTGTCTAATAAAGTAGCGAAAGTAGTGGTTATATTTTTAGGAATTGCTGGTAATAGATCATTAATCGCTGCAAATTCAACATCTTTCACAAAAATAGTAACTAAAGCTGTATCTGTTGTACCACTACTATCTTGAATAGTATACTCAAAAATAGCTGTTCCAACAGTATCTGGAGTAAATATAATATTACCATTGGATTCATTAATGCTACCATTTTTAATCATTTTTGCATCAATAACGATCAAACTATCATTATCTGCATCGGTATCATTTTCTAGTAAAGAAGCAGTTGTAATAGTTAATTGCTCAGTTACTAAAGTATTAAATTCATCGGCTATAGCATTTGGTTGATTATTAATAGAATTTATAGGATTGACTGTAATTTGCACTAATCCAGTTGCATTAGCACCATGATCATCGATAACAGTATATTCAAAACCAGCATCGCCAACATTAATTGGAGTAAATATAATTGCATCTTCAGCAGTTAATTGTAAAGTACCATTGAAAACATTAGCTATTCCAGTAATAGTTAAAATATCTGCTGGATTTGGATCAAAATCATTGGCCAGTAAATTATCAGCATAAAGTATGACTGCTTGACTTTCCAATATACTTACTTCGTCAGTCATAGCAATAGGTGCTAAGTTGCCAGTTATACTTACATGAGCAGTTTCAGAACCAATCTGATAATCAAAACCATTGTCATCAACTCCACTGAATTCAGAATCTCTAGTAAAAATGATATTATCGGCTTCAATTTCGACCGTACCATTAATAACTGTAATTATTTCAACAGGAGTATCTTTGGGAACAGTATCATTTCTTAACAAATCTGGTATTGTAATTGTGATACTATCATTATTACCCATATCAAAGGCATCGTCTTTAGCAATAATAATTTTAGGAGGGCTATCATCAATTAAACTATCGTCTGGTAGTTCAGGATCATCTTTATGTATTGTGTCATCATCTCTATCTTCATGATCTTCTTCCACACGTTCATGTGGTGGTGGAATTTTATTAATTGGTTCTGGCCTATCTTTAAATTCTTCAATTTCCCTATCAGTTTCAAATCGTTCAATTCTTCTTTCATCTGCAATGGCATCTGGTTGATCTAATTTATCATTGGAGTAAACATTGGTAGAAGAATGTGAATCATATCTAATGGTATTATTTTCTTCATTTACATCATCATTGCTATCTTCATGTTCTTCATCTCCAGTTTTTTCTACTCCTTCTATAGTTTTTTCTTCTCCAAAATTTTCAGAGTCTGATGTGGTTTCTGTATTGAAATTATAAGAATCTGTTTGCCATTCCTGAGTATGATGTTTAACTTGTTCTTCGGTAAGCTGATTTAAAGTATGAGAAATATTTTCACTAGGAATATAGATCGATGTACCACGTTCATAAACTAAGATTTCTGCTAAACTATAATTGGAAGTAATAGTTATTAAACCTGACATATGTAACACAGTGGTTGAACCATCTTCTGCTATTTCAATCGTAATTTCACTACCTCGAATCCCAATTTGAGCCGAAGGAGTTTTAATTAAAGTATGTTGTCCTTGATTATCACCACTGATTTTACCACTGATATAATGAAATGAACCAGAGGATATAAATGCTTCAAATTCTCCATCTAAAGCATCTGGATCATAAATATATTTATCTAAACTAGCCCGAGAATTAGGCCCAAGTTGAAATACAGTATCATCATTTAAAATAATTTTTATATAGCTGTTATTAGAAGTTAAAACAACATCTTGCAAATAAATTGGATCATCAGTAAGCAAAATTCTAGTTGTTCCATCAATAGCTTTGGCCGTAATAGGAGCTTGACCGTCTACGGTTGTAGAAACAATTCCGATTTGTTCTAGTTGGATATTTTGTGTATTTTGAATGGAAGACATAGGTTTATACTCGGGGAATTATTCTCAAATTTTATTTAGGAATAAAGGTAGGATGCAGGATGAATTGCATCAATCGTGTATCTAATGTGACTCGAAAGATGTAATTCGTAAACTCATTACATCCTACATAAAGTTTAACATTTTTTAAGTGGTATCTGTTTTTCAACAAATAGATTATTATCAATATTATTGCAATCGTGACTATCCAAAATATCGTCAATTTCTGTGGCAACTTCAGAACAAGTATTTTTAGTTACATCTTTATATTTCATAATCCTATCAGCACATAATTGATTGCCAGCCAGTTCACCTAATTTACGATAAGACTCGAACTGATATTCATTAAAAAATTGGTCAGCTGTGGTTTCATCTGGGAAGGATGGGTGCATACGTCGATAAACTAGCAAATCTTCTGGTTCATTGCCAAGTAAAGTAGTACTGATATAAAATAAAGTTCCTTTACTACCATCTGGATAGTTGATGATTCCTTTGGCAAAGTATTTTTTGCTATATCCAGTAGTTGGACAGGGTCGTAAATCTTCAAGATTAATCTGAATATTAATTCCTAAATCTATCCTTGCTTTATGTTGTAAAACAGCCATTCTAAACATCTGATAATTAGAATCTAAACTAGCATCAGTAGCAATTATTATTTTACAATGTCTTTTAAGTAACGGATAAATACCTAGATTTTCATGATGTCCACCATCAGACAAATTTACAAAAGTATCTTCTTCGGTACTGCTGCGAAACAACTCTTTTAATAAATATGGTGGCCATAACGGTGAAATTGACCATTGATAGCGACAATTCGGATTACGCATCCATACGTTTAGCCGAATGTTGAATAGGGTCATTAAAAACGCTGAAATAGGATTGGTTCTAGAACCTTTTTCTGGGCTTGCGGCTGCACCGGAAATTGCCATTGCTTTACCTAATTCAATCGTACCTTGGTTATAGCTGTCTGTGCGTCGATAACCTGTTGACTCAGAACCACAATAATATTTGGAAAAAATAAATAGATCAGCCCCTCGACCTTTCAAAGCTGGATTGTTAGAACCTGGTACGTTAAGAGTGCTACTAAGTAATTGATATGGCCCATTACAATACCGATGCAAATCTTTTAATAATAATGATTGATTAGGTAGGATTTTACCATTTTTGCCCCGTTTAATTAGATAAGTTCGGCTTAAACGAGTTCGATAAATATTATGAAAAGAATTACTATTAATATCAATAGATAAACTGATTATCAATAAAGTAAAAATAGTTACCGAATATAAAATATGTTCCCACAGAGTGGCTAATTCAGCTTTAAAAGTTTGGGCTGTCAGATAAAATAATATGGTAAATAACACAAAAATAATAATTAAACTAATAGCTTCTATTATTATCTTGGCTGTTTGTAAAAAACCGTTTTGGGGTTGGATAATAAAATGCCCAATAATCACTAATAAAAATGTAGTTAATGTATATAAAAACATATTATCATTATTAATTAATAGCTCATAAGTAAATGTTATTAATAAGAATAGTAGAATTGAAATTCCACCATAAAATGTAATATTAGCTAGTTGAACATTATAAAAAATCATTCTTTCTTTATGCGACATTCGGATTATTCGCAACAGCATTAAAGGTAACATCAAACCTAAAATTATGCTTAAAATTACTGTTCCACCAACAATTTTACCTTTTAAGACTAAAGTTATTAATAATGCTAAAAATAATATATCTAATATAATTCCAAGTTTAGGACTAAGTTGATAAATTCTGGTTATAACTAATAAACCTAAATAAATACTGATAATTGGGGTTAATAATTGTTTAGGATTAGGAAATTCAATTTTTAAATAGTCTAATAGAAAAAACTCAGCTAAGCCAATAATTTCTGAGAAAAAAGCTAATAATAAAATTATAATTAATCCTCTTAAAATTAATCCAGAAATAAAAGTTCCAATAGTATGCCAAGAATCAGTGCTAGTAAGTTGATTGCCACCTAGATAATCTTTACTTATGCGTAAATGATTAACTTCAGCTCTCTCTTGTAATTTAGCATCTCGTTGATTACGGAGTGGAAAATGTTCTGCATCAGTTGATGCTTTTTCGTCTTCTGCTAATAAAGAACTTAAACAGGAAGCAGTATAACCACCTCCAGATACTCCAGAAAGATAATCACAATATTTTAAAACATTTTGTTTAGCTAAAGCTTGTAATAAACCTATGCTAAATGTTGCCGAACGTACTCCACCACCAGATAAAGCCAATCCAATTAACCCAGTATCAGTATTGGGAGTAATATTAGAATCAGTTATTTTAGTATTAGTTTTACTGCAAGCAAAAATTGACGACCAAAAGCTTTCCGGTTTATTAGATTCTGGAGTTGCAATTGGTTCTTTGACTATTGGTTCTGGTAAATCAGCAACTGTTGGAAAAGAGTCATCACAAGATTTAATATCAGAAATAACTACTGGTTTTTTAATTTGCCAATTACTTAAAAAGTCCCAAAATCCAGCTGGATGCTTACTTTTTTTTAATAAACGTTGTTGAGGAATTAGCTGTTTATATACTCGTTGATATTCTGCAGTCAAATCATCAGCATTTATGCCCATCTTATTGCGCCGTTTTATTAAATAATTTAGTTCGGCTAGATAAACATTGGCAAAAACACGAGTATATACAGGAGGTTTATTAGGCATACTAAAATGTAGCGTTTGAAGGATGATTTATAACTGATTAAAAAACTTCACGTAGGATGTAATGAGTTTACAAATTACATCTTTTATGTACTTCACTTTATTTTATATAAGATACTGGCTCGTATACAACGTAACACATCATAATTATAAATGCTATCAAAATGGTCAAAAGTTGGTTTTAAAACTTCCAGAGATTCTTGGGATAAAAAATAATCTTCAATTTCATGAATTTCTTTTTCGGCTAAATCAATTAGAACCTGTTCTAATTCCAATTGCCCAACCTCAATTCCTACGGCAAGATGGTTATAAACAGTAGTATATTTTAAATCCCGTTCCATAGTTATATCTTGTATATTCATACCTTGTTTGAGAAAATTAATTGTTATCTCGGCTGATTCAGATATAATCGTTTCTCTATCTAAAGTTGCAGTTATAGGTTTTTCAGCTACTTGTATTCCATATTTAATTATATGTTCGTCCAATACTTCAATAAAAAGCTTACCATAATGCTCCAGTTTTTTAGCTCCAACTCCAGATAAGTTTGCAAATTTAGCTAACGTTTGAGGTTGTTGTAATACTATATCTTCCAAAGTACTATCATGGAAAATTATATAAGGTGGAACACTTTGTCCGTTTGCTAAATCAGACCGTTTATTAACTAGGGCATCCCAAAGAATTTTATCATTACCAGTGAAAGAACGCCATTGAGAGGAGCGGCTATAAGATTTATTACGCTGTTTTTTACCAATATCTTTCCGCAGAAAAATTTGTTCCTCACCTCTTAAAATAGGTCGAGAATTTTCCGTTAATTTTAGACTACCATGTTCCACGTCAACAGCGACTAATCCTCTAGCAATTAATTGTCTAAATACAGAATGCCATTGATTATTATCAAGTTCTTTACCAATTCCAAAAGTACTAACCTTATCATGTTGAAATTTTAAGATTCGTTCAGTTTTTTTACCTAACAAAACATCGATTAGATATTGCACTCCAAATCGTTGATTTGTACGATAAATACAGGATAAAGCTTTCTGAACTGCTTCAGTGCCATCCCAAGTTGAAACTGGTTCAATACAAGTATCACAATTACCACAGCTATTTGCTAAATGTTCTCCAAAATAATTTAATAAAATCTGTCGTCTACAAGTAGTTATCTCACAATAACCTAACATAGCTTTTAATTTATGTTGTTCTATACGCTTATGTTGTTCATCAGCTTCAGAATCATCAACCATACGCTGTAGCATAACTACATCCTGTAAACCATAAGCCATCCAAGCATTAGCTGGTAATCCGTCCCGGCCAGCTCTACCAGTTTCTTGATAATAAGCTTCCAAGCTCTTTGGCAAATCTAAATGAGCCACAAACCTAACGTTAGGTTTATCAATTCCCATTCCAAACGCAATAGTTGCTACAATGATTACTCCTTCTTCACGCAAAAATCGCATTTGATGTTGTTCACGTAATCCATTATCCATTCCAGCATGATATGGTAAAGCTTTCCAACCTTGTTGAGCTAACCATCTAGCAGTATCATCAACTTTTCTACGAGATAAGCAATAGACAATTCCAGCATCATTATTATGTTTTTCAGTTTGCAGAAATTCTAACAATTGAGCTTTGGCATTTTGCTTCTGTACGATTCGATAACAAATATTAGGTCGATCAAAGCTAGCAGTAAAAATTTTGGCATTTTCTAAACCTAGATGATTAATAATATCTTGTTTAGTAGGTTCATCGGCAGTTGCAGTAACTGCAATACGTGGAATGGTGGGAAAGCGTTGATGTAAAATGGATAATTGAGTATATTCTGGACGAAAATCATGTCCCCATTGGGATACACAGTGAACTTCATCTATAGCAAATAAGGCTATTTCAGTTTGGGCTAAAAATTCTAAAAAATTTGTAGTTAGCAGTTTTTCTGGAGAAACGTATAGTAGGTCTAATTCATTTTGACGTAATTGGAGGGAGATTTTACGTGTTTGTTCAAAATTTAAGGTAGAGTTTAGATAGGCTGCTTTAACTCCATACTGTTGTAATGCAATAACTTGATCGTGCATTAAGGCAATTAGTGGGGAAATTACTATGGCAACTCCAGAACGCAATATAGCTGGAATTTGATAACATAATGATTTTCCACCGCCAGTTGGCATTAATACCAAGGCATCGCCACCGACCAAAACATGTTGGATTATTTGTTCTTGTTTACCACGAAATTTTTGATAACCAAAAACATGGTTTAATATTTTGGTTGGAGACATTGACTATAGCATTTCCCAATTGAATAAATTACAGCAATAATTGATTTTGAATTTAATTAAGAATTAAGAATTATAGAATTATAGAATTCTTATAATTTTAAAATTACACAAAATAACTTTCTGGAAATTTTTCGGTAATCATCATGACTGGTTGTTGCCTAGAAAAAACTCGATAAGTACGATATAACATTTTTTCTTCCCGAGTAATATCAAAGTAATCAGCTAAATCATTAGCTGGTTCTCGTGCTGAGATAATGATCTCTTTAAAGGTTTCAGCTTTGTGTTCTAGCCAGAGCCTTCCTATTGGCACATGAGATTTAATTAATTTCTCTCTAAATTTCTCTTCTAATCGTTCAATGACAATTATTGATTCTGCATAAAGCCAATTACGTTCACTAATTTGCCCTTTCAATAGTATATTTCTTTTTATTACTTCACAACCAACTTTAATATCTAAATGTAAAATATCTTTGGTTATATGAACAATTTCTTCAGATAATTTAACCACTTGAAGTTGTTCAGTCAAATGAGCTTCTAGGATTTTAGTTAAAGTACCGTCAGTTACTAGTAAAATCCTTTGAAAAGTACTTAATTCAACTGGATCAAGCTGATTATGATCCAATGATTCATTCCATTCTGAAATCAAGATTATCCCTCATGTCTAATCAAAAGTATAACCAAACAATTCAATATCTTTTCTAAAATGTTCAGCAACTATTTTTTGTGTTTTTGAATTGTAATAGGAACGGTAATCCCTATGTACCGTTTTATTTATAGTTGGTAAAGCAGATTCAATATTAAGTACTTTACAAATCTGCTGAAAATCTTGACCTAAGTTTTCATATCGACCAACAAAATCCACAATTATTTTATCATCATCATCGGTAATGGTATCTTTTTGAAACTTAGTAGCTCCTTTGGAATAAGGATTATCAGTTTCAACTATCCATTCTAAATATTCAGCAAAACCAGACATTGATTTAACTAGTTCATATTTAACGTGACCAGTTTCTTTTAAGATAAAATAATACATAGATACTTGCCAATCCCAAGGATTTCTGACAAAAGCAAATTTATAAAAGTTATTATATACATCTTCTGGAAGCTCTTGTTGAGCATCTTTTGCTTTTATATGAGTTAAAAAAGCATCCCAGACTGCATAAAAAGGATTTGGTTTACCATCTAAAATTTTTACTGGTCGTCTAATTTTAAATTTTTCTGGTTCTTGAGCGTAGTCTTGTAAAACATTTCTAATGCTCAATCCAGCAACTTTAGCTACATGAAAAAAAATAAACTTATGAGTGTAAGATATTAACATTTTACTTAAAAATATTACATAATATTAGCTTAAAAAATCTAAACATTGAGATATAATATAAACTTAATGTACAGAAATAAATTCATCGTATTCCAATTTTAAAATTAAATGCAACCATATAAACTACCATTAAGTTTCGACCCAATACAGTTAACAAAAGAATTAGAACAATTTAATTCAACTGAATGGCATTCTACTGCAAATGAATCAGCTATTATCTTAAGCTCAGTTGGAGGAACTATAAATTGGGATTTTGCTATATCTGGCTCATTAAAACCAACTATTTTTTTAGAACGTTGCTCTTATGTTAAACAGATATTAAATTCATTAGCTATTCCTGTTTCCCGGTGCCGCTTTACTAAATTTACCATTGAGCAATTAAATTATAATTACCACCAGTTTCGACACATCATAATTTATCTGCCTGTTCTAACAAAATCTACCTTATCTTATAAAGACAATAATATTAAAATGGTTCCTGGAGAAGCTTGGATTTTTGCTAATAAGAAACCTTATCATATTGATCCAAATAATAGTTTATTGGCTATAGAAATACCAAGAGTTAGTCAGTATAACACATTACCGCATAAGAATATTTCCTATTTAACAAATTATTCAGAATCAGTAAATCTAACAACTTACCAGTTTGAAATATTACGCCCTTCAGAAATTCAACAATTAACCACTACTATTTTAGCTGAAGTGAAAACTACTCAAATTCCAGCATTTGAAAACCTAGTACAAACAATCGAAGCTTTTAATAAACAATGGCAAGTAGAATTTGTAAAATTTGGGCATAATTCTATTGGTGAATTGGCTTATCAAGATTTAATTTCATATTTTAGCAAACAAATTATACCTAAAGTAAGAAAATGGTTATCACCACAAGGAAATGGAAATTATGCAATTAATATAATTAGTTCTATGCTATTAACAACACCACCACAACCAAAACGTCTGAGTAGAAATTTACTTACTAAAAAAAGATTACAAGTTAAGCCAACAGTTCACTTGGATGTTGCTTATAAAAGTTTAGCTAAAGAACCAAATAGAAATTTACAACCTAACCAAACTGATGTTTTGAAAGCATGTTCCTCTTCAGCGAATTTACAAGCAATACAACTTAATACAAAATTAGAAACTGATGAAATAATTACAATTGTACAAAAGTTACTTACTCTAAGATTGCTAACGGAAGATTTCCAATGTCCAAAATTCGACCAGCCAATATTTATTGTATCAGCACCCAGAGCTGGTAGTACTTTATTATTCAACACTTTATCATTATTTTCTGATTTATGGACTATTGGAGAAGAAAGTCATGAATTGATCGAATCTATCCCAACTTTACATCCATCTTATCGTAATTTTGACTCTAACTGTCTTACTGTTACAGAAGCTACTGCTGATATTGCAATAACTTTACAACAACGTTTTGTCAGGGAGCTACAAAATCGAGATGGTAATTCATATTTAAATTTTCCAATTCACCAACGACCAAATAAAATCCGTTTTATGGAAAAAACTCCAAAAAATGCTCTGCGAATTCCATTTCTAAAAACAGTATTTCCAGAAGCTATTTTTATTTATTTATATCGTGACCCAAAGGAAAATATAAATAGTATGATGGAATTTTGGCGTTCTCGACGTTTCATTGCTTATCAACCATTACCAGGTTGGCCTTATAGCAATTGGAGTTTTTTGCTAACTCCTGGCTGGAAAAAATTAATGGGAAATTCTATAGCAGAAATTGCGGCATATCAATGGCAAACTGCAAATAGCTATATAGAAAATAATTTACAAAAATTACCAAAATCTGACTGGTGTTTTATAAACTATGCTGATTTAATTGGAAAACCTAAAGAAACTATCTATAAAATTAGTAAATTTGCTAAATTAAATTGGGATTCACAAATCGAACAAACTTTATCTAATCCATTACCAATTTCTCCAATGACTTTGTCAGCTCCATCTCCAGATAAATGGTTAAAACATGCAGCAGAAATTAATGGAGCAATAGCTAAGTTTAACTTGAATAAGGATTATTAGAAGAAATATTATATGAAAAAATTTGTACATCGTTATGACATACAAATTTTAGATGAAATTGGTGGAGGTGGCGAGAATCGAACTCGCGTCCACAAGTCCGCTGCCCTTGGCTCTACATGTTTAGTCCTATCTTTTTTTTAACCACTAGCTATCCGATAGGCAGGATAAATCTAATGGTGATTCAGGTAAAATTTAACAAAATGACCCCTGAAATATCATTCTGCGGTCTTATGAGATATGACCTTTGAATGTTTGCGCGAACAAACTCTAAGTGCATAAGCACATACTCAGTCAAAGGCTAACCGGGATTAAGCGGCTAGGGCGTAAGTTTCGTCGTTGGAGACTATAACTTGTTTTGCAGTTGGTTTTACAAGGTATGCTGCTCCTTGACATGCACCTAAAGTTTTGTAACCCGTGTCGAAACCTTGTCACCCCCGGGTTTAAAAATACTACTTAAATTATATTATAATATCTCATACAGGTATTTGCAAGTGAATAAGAACAATTATTTATTTATAATACTAAATAAACTCTATAATTCGCATATAGTGTTTTCCGTTTGTATAAGGTACAAGATTTCGGGAAATCCACTACACTCCATTCCCGAAACAAGTAAAATATACTTTACTCAATCGGAAAATGCTATAACAACATTTTTTCTACTACTTTAATAACTGCATTACTATCAAGTTCTTCCAAACAACGACTACCACTTTGTCTGTGACGGTCGCATCCTTCTTGATGACATGGAACACAATCTCCAGCACCTTGGATTAAAAATACATTATTTATCCGTTGACTACCTTGCCGTTGAAAAGCGATTTCTGAATTATAATTATATGGCCAAGGTCCCCATTTTTGTGGATTAGTCGGTCCAAATAATGCCACAGTTGGAGTTCCAGTTGCAGCCGCTAAATGAGTAATAGAAGTATCTGGCCCTACATAAATTTTACTAGTTTTAATAAGTTTAGCTACTTCCGCAA
Source organism: Candidatus Marithrix sp. (assembly GCA_045046925.1). Classification (GTDB taxonomy): domain Bacteria; phylum Pseudomonadota; class Gammaproteobacteria; order Beggiatoales; family Beggiatoaceae; genus DRQV01. Next base: position 36,130 of record JASFYV010000029.1, read on the forward strand.
ATCGTAATTTACCAGCAACATTAATTACTCTATTTGGCATATTTAACTTAACATGATTAATATATTTTAGTTCTTCTGCATCATTACCACCAGTGAGAATAACGGATAATTTTTTATTAAGCAAATATTGAATCAAGTTTCTCCAACCAGCTACAGTCCAACGTTTATAATGCCGTAATGGTAATAAATGTAACACAGCAAAATCTGTCTGTTGCCATTTAAAAGGTAATAATTTATCTAATATTGTGGCTGAATTATTTAATTGTGGAACAACTACTTCATAACAACGTGGAATATCTAATAAATCTGCTAACCGTAAATTTTGAATTACTGTGGGAGTATAATGATCATCAATTTCTGTCCAAGCCTGTATTAAGAACCTTTTCCAAGTACTTTGCCAACGTTTTGGTTGTACGATTGCTACTCTTTTAGAAGCCGCAAGCACTGCATAAAACAATGGTCGATCACCGGCTAAGGTAGAAATAGCTAAGTCATAATGTTTAAATATCTGTTTGAATAATATTTTATATTCTGCAAAATTAGGATGTTCAGCAATGGTAATTAACTTATTATAATCGGGATTACCAACCAATATTTCTCCTTTATTTTTATAGACTAAAACATCGATTATTGCTTTAGGGTATGCTTTGCGTAAAGAGCGTAATAATGGAGTAACCAATAACACATCTCCAATTTGACGAGTTGCAATTAATAAAATTTTATTATTCACGATAGGTTAATTCTTAATTATAAATTCTTAATTCTTAATTCAAAATAAATTTCACGTAGGATGTAATGAGTTTACAAATTACATCAATTCAATTTACTGATGATGTATTTTTAGCAGAAAAACGTTGGATTATAATGTCCAATAATTTATCAGCTAGTTCAATTTTAGAACAATGTGGTAATTCAATATTACCATCGTTCCAAAAAACTTTTAATTTATTATTTATACTATCGAATCCTGAGCCATCAATTCCTACTAAATTTGCTGCTATCATATCCAATTTTTTAGTTAGCAATTTTTTATAAGCATAGTTATCTAAATCATTGGTTTCTGCGGCAAATCCAACAGTAAAAGGTGGTTTAGGTAAATTAGTAACTTCAGCAAGAATATCTTCAGTACGTTCTAAAACCAATTGTAATTGCTCAGAATCTTTTTTTAATTTTTGCTTAACTTGCTGAGCTGGCCGATAATCTGCTACTGCGGCAACTGAAATGAAAATATCGACATTGCTAATATTGGCCATTACAGCTTCCAACATATCTTTAGCACTATAAACTGATATTGTTGGAATTTCTGTGGTTAATGTAGTTGGACCACTTACTAAAATTACAGAAGCTCCTTTAATAGCGGCGGCATTTGCTACAGCGTAACCCATACGTCCTGAGCTACGGTTACTAATAAAACGTACTGGGTCTATATCTTCTCTGGTTGGGCCGGCAGTTACTAAAACCTGCTTACCTTGTAATGGTTGTTTTAATACTAAATTTTGTAAGCATTGGACTAATTCCAAAGGCTCTAACATCCTGCCAGCTCCAATTTCACCACAGGCTTGAGAACCAGTTGCTGGCCCAAAGATTTTAATATCTCGCTGGCGTAATTTCTGGCAATTTTCCTGTGTGATAGTAGCATTCCACATTTGCTGATTCATCGCTGGAGCTATGGCAATTGGAGCTGTGGTTGCTAGGCAAATTGTACTTAGCAAATCATCGGCATGTCCATAAGTTAATTTTGTTATGAAATCAGCAGTTATCGGAGCAATCAATATTCTATCAGCCCAATGAGCTAAATTAATATGTTCCATTTCTGTTTCAAATAGATCAAGATAAACTGACTGATTAGATAAAGTTTGTAAGGTTAATGGAGTAATAAATTTAGTAGCCGCCTGTGTCATTACTACTCGGACAGTAAAACTTTGTTTAGTTAAATTGCGTACTAAATCAGCACTTTTATAGGCTGCAATACTACCTGTAATACCTAATAATATGTTAGAAGACATTTTCTGACTCTCGTAATTGCTTTATACATTGTCTTTAATGTGAATTAAGAGCTAAAAAATTATTTTAAAAATCATATAATTAAAAATTGTAACTTCAGTAGATTTTTAACGTGCATTTTTTAACTCATTGT
>JASFYV010000030.1:0-10406 GCA_045046925.1 Candidatus Marithrix sp.
TACGGAACATTTATATACTTCTATTGCCGATGCTCTTAATTCTATCTTTCTGATGCTCGAAATTGTTTTATACATTGTCTTTAATTTTGTATACTATATTATCGGGATTTGCTATACTCAGATAATAATTGCTTACAAGCAGTTATTATAAAAACAAGTGGTAAAATAAAATGTAGTAATTTCCTCAAAAAACCTGCCAGGTTTACCATTACCTATTTTAGGACTACCAAATATTTATATTAAATAAATTGTAATTATATTTTTATATCGAACTTAGGTTATGGGTATACCAATGTAAGAATAGGATTTACGCTGAAAAATTGAGGCTATAATTGAAGCCACAATGACATCGTTCAGGTGATTAGATCATCTATGTTAAGAAACAATTTGGGAAACCGTTCTTTGATGATGTCATTAATTGAAGTATTATTATATAATAACGCCAGTCTCACTTTTTATGGAATCACTATGAAAAAAACGTTTAAATTAATCGATCCAAAGATCAAAGTTCCAAGGCTTGTTGACGCAATTAGACATGAAGTTAAAAAATATATAAAAAGAGAACGTAAAAAGACTCTACCCGAAAATGTTGTTTTTTGGGATTTTGACTGTCGGTTCGGTGTTGATGAAGCAACTAGCGAAGTTATTCATGTGTCCGACATTAATAAATACATTTCTCAGGCCGAATCAAAACAACTCGAATCCTTTTATTTGGAAATTCTGGTCAAACCCGGGAATCGAAGCAAAAAAACCATTGAGTAATTCAGAGCAAAGAGAAGAAAGTGAAAAAATTAAAGAACGAAAAAGAATTGGTAAAGAAGGCAATCGCTAAGGGAATGAAATACGGCGAAGAAAGAGGAGTTGTTGAGTTTGAACCAACTGATTCTTCAAACGAAAAAATTGAATATATATATCGGCTACTGGTACACGATAAAATAATTCAGCCTTTACCTCAGGATCAAATTTCTCAGCTTGCCATGAGGCATAGACTTGCCATTTGGGCATCAAAACTAGAATAATAGACAAGGAGTCGAGAAGGCGAAGATTATTGGGGGTCAGAGTAAATTTAATTCTTAACTAACCCTTGCAACCGATGCAAAAAGCCGTGCGGCTGAATAGTGGCGTTAATCATCCTGAATAATTTTCAATATCAATTCTCTTGTACTATTGCTATAAACTGTTTTCATGCTATTAGAATAAGATTATGTAGCCAAATTATGGTGTACAACACGCTTTATCGTTGCACATCAAACAACCGGATTAGCCCCTACATAATATTATAATTTGTAGGGGTAATCCCTTGTGGTTACCCTAATCAATTTCTTAATGGTATTGTACCAGTACTTATCTCCCCAGTTTACCATGATAAGCTTCTATTATTTAAATTTTTTTTGAGCTTCTTTGATCTGCATTTGGGTGTGTAAAGGTTTTTTTTACACGAAATATTTATTTAAAACATAACCAATACCTTATCGACTTATACAGAAATATTGTGCACATTCATATTGGTAACTATCTGGATATTTCTCTACATCTTTTATTAACTGAAGTTACACAGACGGATTATCTCTTCTTATTACTAGTCCTGTTGGGGATAGAGGAGGTAGCTTTCTGCGTAATATTAGTTATTAAGGTTTCTCAATTAATTTGATGGTTTATTCCTTGTCAATTTGGGTTCTATGTTTTAGACCATCTTGTTACACTAGCAATACATAAACTATCCTTGCACTAGATAGATTTAAATGACATAATTCTTTATCGTAGTTAAAAAATCACAGAATTTAAGAGAAGAGAATGCAAATTATAGTTTTAGGAATGCACCGTTCTGGCACTTCAATGGTAGCTAGATTATTGAATATGATGGGGGCTTACTTTGCTCCTGATGAATTAGCTATGCAAGCATCTGATGCTAATCCTAAAGGACATTGGGAACGTGAAGATATACGAGCTTTGAACGATGAAATTTTACAATCATTAGGTATGTCGTGGGATAATCTTAGTAATTTTGAACCGTCATTATTGACTGAAACAGTATATCAAAAATTTTCCGCTAGAATCCAAAAAATAATTTTTAACTTAGATTCCCGTCGACCTTGGATGATCAAAGACCCACGGCTTAATCTTTTATTGCCAATGTGGGCACGATCATTGGAAGTGCCTGTTTGCATTCATGTTTATCGTAATCCAATTCAAATAGCACAATCTTTACAAAAAAGAGAGACAGATTGGTGTTTTACCAAAGGAGCTACATTATTTTCAATTAGAGAGGCTAATTTTGCTAAAGAAGTTAATTTTCCAGTTATGCTAGGAATAGCTCTATGGGAAAAATACACTCTAAATGCTTTATATAATTCTAGGTTTTTACCAAAAATATTAGTTTCTTTCCATGATTTAATAAATAACCCAGTTGCGACAACCAAAGCCTTATATAAAAACTTATCAGCTTATGAAATACAGGGATTACGATTACCTTCTAGTAGAGAAATACTTGCTTACATAGAACCAAACTTACATCGGGAACAAGGCAGTAATAAACTTCAGAAAAAATACATAAATACTCAGCAAGCTAAATTAGTCCGCTCTTTTCAAACTGGTAAAATATTAACTTTATCTTCTTTGCCCATACTTTCAGGTGGTGCTGCTGAAACCTTGCAAGAATATCAAAATAATCTGTTAGCAGCCAATAAAATATTAGCAATCCAAAAACAAGTGGTTCAATGTGATGATGACATTATTGAATTTGGCAAAGAAATTACCAAACGTGATAAAGACTTATTGAATCAGCAAGCACATATAACTCAATTAACAACCCATATTGATAAATTGACTCTTAATTTACAAGAGCAGACAACAACAAGTGAATGTCAAACCATAGAATTACGCTATGAAATTGACATGGTTAATAACCGATTACAAGTTTATAAAGTTCAAAAAGAGCAAGAACTAGCTAGAAAAGAACAAGAGTTTGCTGAACAAAAACGGGAACTGGATAACCAAACTCAACATATTGCAGTTTTGACAGAACAAAATACACAATTAAATATAGATATTAATAAATTAATCCATTGGTTGTTTGCATTGGATAATGATGTAAAAGCTGTTTTTAAATCCTTAACTTGGCGAGTTGGAAATATTATTACCCAAATTGCTTTAAAACTATCATTAAAAAAACCAGAAGCAACTGCTAAAGAACATATTCAGGCTATTATTCAAGAAGTTACCAAATATAGATTATCTGCTCGAGATGAATCCCAGTATCAATTGCCAAGTCCTTCAGCAGAGACTTCGCAAGTAGATAATTCACAAGAGTTTAAACCACATATTTTAACTTTGCCAACTACTAAAGATTATGAGCTATGGTATAACTTTAACCAGTGTCAAGCAGATGATTTAGAATATCAACAACAAACAATCAAAACATGGGATAATTTACCTATAATATCTATTATAATTCCAACTTTTAATAGCACAACACAATGGTTAGATGCTTTGCTGTTTAGTATTCATAGCCAAACTTATCCTTATTGGGAATGTCTAATTATTGATGATGCTTCTACCACTACCGAACATTTACCAATTGTTAAAAAATGGTGTCTGAAAAATAGTAAATTTCAGTTAATAGAACAAGATAAAAATCAAGGTGTTAGCAATACTTGTCAAGTTGGAATAGATCAAGCAACTGGTTCATATGTATGTGTGGCTGATCATGATGATCAATTAGAACCACAAGCTTTGTTTGAAATTGCTAAAATTCTACAACATCAACAACCTGACGTACTTTATTCCGATGAAATGTTGACCAATGAAGATGGTACTATGATTCGGTGTGAATTTAGACCTGATTTCAATTATTATTTTTTATTGAGTCATCCATATATAATCCATCTTACTGTTATGCGACGAGAATTGCTACTTGAAGTTGGTGGTTTTAAACAGAATTTACAAGTTAGCCAAGATTATGATTTATTACTTAGAATAGCTGCGATTAGTCGTTCTTTTGTACATATTCCTAAAGTTTTGTATAGATGGCGAACTCATACTGGTTCTACTGGTCATCAACAGAGCGATAATGTTATGCAGGCTTCCATTACAGCTTTGGACAACCATTTACAATTAGCAGGTTTAAATGATTCTTGGACAACTAAGGGTTTATCTTTTAATTTCTTTAGAATTCGACATAAAATATCACCAGTTAAAGTGTCAGTTATTATTCCAACCAAAGATAGAGTTGATTTATTAAAAACTTGTATAGATTCTTTCCAGCAAAATACCTACTTGCCAAATGGAGTAGAAGTAGAATTTTTAATAGTTGATAACAATTCAGAACAACCAGAAAGCTTTGCTTATTTTGATGAACTAAAAGATGCTGGCCATATAATATTAACCGAACCAGGGCTATTTAATTATTCGTTACTGAATAATAAAGCCGCTCAACAAGCATCTGGATCAGTATTGTTATTTATGAATAATGATATTGAAATTATAGAAGCTGGTTGGTTGGAAGCTATGTTGGAATTAATAACAATCAATGAAGTAGGAGTAGTTGGAGCTAAATTACTCTATCCACCAGAACTTGGTTTAATTCAACATGCTGGAGTAATGATTTTTAACGATGCAGCTGGTCATGATCATCAATTTTTTCCAGAATTTGAAACCCAAAGTGATATGGCGGTTGGACATAATGGAGCTTTATTAGCAATTCGAGAATGTTTAGCGGTAACAGGAGCTTGCATGATGGTACAACGTTCTGCTTTTGAGGCAGTTGGAAGATTTGATGAAACTTTACATGTTGGATTCGGTGATACTGATCTATGTTTAAAGTTACGAGAAGTTGGCCATAAGTGTCTAATAACTCCTTATGCTCGTTTAATTCACCATGAATCTGCTACTCGTGGCTATCAAGTTGATGATCCACATCCAGAAGATAGCGAATTATTTTGTAGTCGTTGGGATACTTTGATTAAAAAAGGTGATCCATATTACAACTCTAATTTAAACCCGAGAGGTAAAATGTTTGAGCCATTATTTATTAAAATAGAAGATTATAAACGGTAAATTTTAGCAAATGAAACAATTCCTTAAATCATTTTTAAAACCGACTAAAGTTCCTCAGCAACCAGAATTGCTTTCTTTTCAATGTAATATTTGTGGCCATTTTAACAAAGATATTCCTAAAAAAATTGTTAAAAGCCGAGAAGATCAATCTTGTCAGCATTGTAAGTCAAGTTTACGAATGCGTTCGGTAATCTATGCTCTATCTATGGAATTATTCGGTAAAAATATCATCTTGCCAGATTTCCCAGAAGATAAAACTATAGTCGGAATTGGTATGAGTGACTGGGAAGGTTATGCTGGGCTATTGAGTGAAAAACTTGATTATACCAATACTTATTATCATCAAGAACCTAAACTGGATATTACCAACATCACTTCAGAACAGGAATATGATTTTATCATTTCAACCGATGTGTTTGAACATATTCCACCGCCAGTAGAAGTTGCTTTTATTAACGCTCAACGCTTATTAAAACCAGGTGGAGTGCTGATTTTTACTGTACCTTATATGAATGAAGGGATTACTAAAGAACATTTCCCAGATTTACATGATTTTAGGATTGTTATCCATCAAGGCAAAAGCTTTCTAATTAATGTTACTAAAGATGGTGATGAACAGGTTTTTGATGATTTAATTTTTCATGGTGGAGATGGATTTACCTTAGAAATGCGGATGTTTGCAAAAAAATCTTTATTAGAAGAACTAGAATCAGCAAAGTTTGAACATAATAAAATTTATAGTGACAATATATCTGAATTTGGAATTATTTGGCAAATTTCCTGGGCTTTTCCTATTGCAGCAAGAAAAAATATATGAATGAACAATTAGTAAAAATAACCAATGTTGCTAAAATACCAGCTTCCGCAATATTAGGGTTTTCTATAGATAATCCCAAACTAGATAGCTTTAGCAAAACTTATACAATAACTATTAATGGTTGGATATTGGGAAAAAATGTTCCAGTATTAGCCATGTTGTTGTTTAATAATAATGAAATTATACGAAGAGTTCCAGTTGATTTACCACGTCCTGATATAGCAAAAACTCATCCAGACAATATCAAAGCAGAAACTTGTGGTTTTTCTATGCTTATCTCTACACTAGGTATGGCGGATAATGTTGAATTACAAGTCAAAGTATTATTGCAAAATCAAGAACAAGTTCATTTAGGTAGTATTAGCTTGCAACGAACTGCTAAATTACCATTCAGTTACGAATCAATACTACAACCTCTTATGGTAACGTCATTAGGCCGTTCTGGTTCAACTTGGTTAATGCGAGTGCTTGCCGAACATTCTAATATTATTGTGCATCGTGAATATCCCTATGAAACTCATGCGGCAAAATATTGGATATATTCATTATTCAAGGTATTATCCGAGCCAACCAATTATCTAAATCCAAATGCTCCTGCAAAACATTTATCTGGTTTAAATATTCAATGGGTGAGACGAAATATAAATCAAGATAATTTGTTTAATCAATGGTTTACAAATGATTATATAGATCAAGTAGTGAAATTTTGTAAAACTAGTACAGATTCATTTTATAGTGAAGTTGCTAAACAGCAAAATCAGACTCCATCAGAATTAACCTATTTTGCTGAAAAGTTTGGGCCATGGGAATCAACCGCTGGGCTTTGCTATGAATTATATCCACAAGCCAAGGAAATTATTCTAGTGCGAGATTTTCGAGATACATTATGTTCCATGTTAAAGTTCTCAGAACAACGTAATGTAACGGATTTTGGGTTAAATTCTAATCCTACTGATCTACAAGCAGTCAAACAAATTAAGAATCAAGCCAAACGTTTGCTAGATTATTCACAGCAGAGAACTGACCAAGCTTGTGTAATTCGTTATGAAAATTTAGTGTTAAAATCTGATGAAACTTTTTTAGCCATATTAGAATATTTAGAATTAGAAGCAAATACTAAAATAGTTAAGGATATACTTAAAAAATCTGCAACAGATACTCAAGAGCTAAAAGATCATCGTACAAGTAAAAATCCTAAAAAATCTATTGGACGTTGGCAACAAGACCTAAGTGAGCCTATGAAAAAATTATGTAAAGAACATTTAACTGAAGAATTACAAGCTTTTGGCTATTTGTAAAATTAATCTTATCAAAAATATCTTGAAAAATTGATTTACATCATTAAATAGACGTGGAATGATATAATCACTTTTTATAATAAAGAGGGAAATATGCACACACTTCCAGAGTTAAAATATGCTCATAATGCCTTAGAACCACATATATCTAAGGAAACTTTAGAATTTCATTATGGCAAACATCATCAAACGTACGTCACTAACCTTAATAATCTTATTAAAGATACTGAATTTGAAAACTTATCTTTAGAAGAAATTATTACTAAAGCTTCTGGGGGAATTTTTAATAATGCCGCTCAAATCTGGAATCATAGTTTTTATTGGCAATGTATGAGTCCTCAAGGTGGTGAACCAACTGGTAAGATTGCTGAACTTATTCAGAAAAACTTTGGTTCTTTTGCTACTTTCAAAGAAGAATTTTCTAAAACTGCAATCACTACTTTTGGTTCTGGTTGGGCTTGGTTAGTCAAAAAACCTGATGGTTCTTTGGTTTTAGAAAGTACTAGTAATGCTGGAACTCCACTGACTGGAGCAAATAAACCATTACTCACTTGTGATGTATGGGAACATGCTTATTATGTGGATTACCGTAATGCTAGACCTAAGTATGTAGAAGCATTTTGGAATTTAGTAGATTGGGATTTTGTAACAGCTAATTTATAATAGGTTAATTATCTCTTGATAAAGTATTTTCCCAATCACTATACTCTAATTCTAAAATAAATAATCGGGTGGGTAAAGATAGTTACTTACCCTACCAGATTTATTAATAACCTGAGTTTGACGTAAAAATGTAATAAGTTCAATATCGTTCCAAATTTTATAACGCACTGGTTATTAAGCTCTGCTTGGTCTAAACTTGAAGCAAAGCTTCTAAAACATTGTGTTCCTAAATTTAGGAACATATTTATATTAAATAAATTGTAATTATATTTTTTATATCGAACTCAGGTTAATACTTTGATATCCTGAATCGGAAAGAAATTCAGAATCTATACGTATAATCTTAAATTCACTATGACCATGATAGAATTTTCTAAATTGAAGTAAACTATTAAAAATATGAAAATTAATGCCAATACAATTAGACTGTTATTAAAAAATAATTATTATGCTTTTACAAATGTCCCAGACAATATATTAGAAGAATCTATATTACGAACCTTTTCCTTACAAAAAGATGAAAAAATTGTTATTGGTGGTTCTAGCGATGTAGCAGACCAATTATGCTTGGTTGAGGGACAGATTAAAGTAGAAGATAATTCCAGTATAATTCAAATCGATGCAGATAATACCCAACCATTTCTATTCCCTATTTTACCTGAAACATTAAGCATATCTGCACTTGATGATTCCATAGTTTGTCATATAGATAGCCAAAGATTACATGCCACTACGAATGCAACTGAGCTTGAATTAATTTCATTTGCTGCTTGTCCTTATGGGCAACGCATTTTGATAACTATGCTATATAACAATCAACCGCATAAATTAACTATAATTGAACCAGGTAATTTACCCGATTGGTTTGAACAAGTTTCTCCACTCGGTAATGTTCCAATATTACGAGTAGGAAATGAGACAACTATATTTGAATCTTCCGTAATTAATGATTATTTAAACCAAATTGCAGCTAACCGTTTATTGCCAGAAAACCCATTACATAGAGCTATGTGCTGTAGCTGGATGGAATTTTGTTCTACCTGTTTAGCTAGTTTTATTGGTATGATCGGTGCCAAAACAGAAATAGTATTTACTGAGATACGGGATAATTTCTTAAAAAATTTGCAGATGTTAGAGCAACAAGTTGATGAAAATGGCCCTTATTTTATTGGAGAGCAATTCACTTTGGTAGATTCTAGTTATGCTCCATTATTTCTTCGGATGTACCATTTATTTGAAATAATTGACTTTTATAAACCAGATAAATTACCTAGAATTAAAAACTGGAGTGAAAAGTTATTAGCATTAGATGCAGTTCAGAATTCTACTGTTGGCGATTTTTCTAAACTGTTTAGAACTTTTATTCAAAAAAGAGGTCAAGGCGGTTATATAAGTAGCTTATGCAAATAGGTAATTATACTTTAGAAAACAATGTAATACTAGCTCCAATGGCAGGTATAACGGATAGTCCATTTCGACGTTTGTGTAAGGAAATGGGAGCTGGAATGACAATGTCTGAGATGGTTTCATCAAATTCCTTGCTGTGGGGTAGTAAAAAAACCTTACGTCGAGCTAGTCGTGATGGTACAGATTCAGTACATTGGGTGCAAATTTTAGGAGCTGATCCAAAATTATTAGCTAAGGCAGCTCAACATAATATTGATAATGGAGCACAAATTATTGATATTAATATGGGTTGTCCAGCTAAAAAAGTTTGTAATACTATGGCTGGTTCAGCTTTATTAAAAGATGAGAGCCTAGTTGCCAATATTCTTGAAACTGTCGTAAATTCGGTTGATGTTCCAGTAACTTTAAAAATCCGTACTGGTTGGGATAAAGAACATCGGAATGGATTACGCATTGCAAAAATTGCCGAACAAGCTGGAATCCAGGCTTTATCTGTACATGGACGCACTAGAGCTTGTAAGTTTTCTGGGGAAGCAGAATACGAAACTATTGCCAATATTAAGGCTAATAGCAAGATTCCCGTGATAGCTAATGGTGATGTAGATAGTCCAGAAAAAGCCAAATATGTATTGGATTATACTAAAGCAGATGCTGTTATGGTAGGTAGAGCTGCTTTTGGTCGGCCATGGTTGTTTCGAGAAATAGTTCATTATTTACAAACTGGAGAACAGTTACCTAGCCCCACTCTGTTGGAAATTCAGGATATATTACTTAACCACTTAGAAAGTTTATATCAATTTTACGGTGAATATACTGGAGTAAGAATGGCACGTAAACATTTATCCTGGTATAGCAAAAATCAACGTAATGCAACCACATTTCGTAATAATATCAACCGAGCAGATACTAGTTTGGCACAAATAACTCTCACTAAAGAATTTTTTGCTGATTTATTAAACAACTGAAATATAGGATGCAGGCACGAATTGCATTATCTGATAAATTAGGCTTAATTGCTGTAATTCATAAACTCATTACATCCTACCTAAAATCATTTATTCTTAATAACTAGACCTCTTGCAAAAGTAAAAAAACCAAAAATAATAGAGTAATGAAATATGAAAAAGCAAAGAAATTAAAAGAAGAAGAATTTAAAAGAGCGATAG
>JASFYV010000031.1:0-15941 GCA_045046925.1 Candidatus Marithrix sp.
CAATGTCGTAAAGGACGTTCTCAGCGTAATCATATTGGTTACCATGCATGGATTTCTATCAAAGTTAAAGCTAAACAATTAGGTAAAACACTCTATCAAGAGAGACTTACTTTTTGACTATTTAAGTATAGAACTTTCAAAACCTCGAATTTCTGCATTTTTTCCGACTTAAGCGAAAGTCCTCTTCTTATTTAGGAAAGATGTCTACTGAGATATTCCAATTTACTAAAATAATTGGTAGTGTTATACTGGCAATGTTATAAATAAAATTATTATGGTAAACATTTATTGTAATGATTAATAAAGTAGAAAATTGCTCTAATATGGTTTTCTAGTTTTTTTGAAAAGAGTTTTTCTCACAAGACGTGCAATACGTTGACGTAACGTATTGTTTAACCTTTCAATATGTACAGTTTCTACTAGAGGCCTTGTATCTTTTAGAAGGAAAAACAGATTTATATGCTTCCCAAAAATCTGTAAAAGAAACAGCACATGTAGCTTGTCCTCATGAACATGGGGAATAAATGGGCGGCAAAGAATCCCATAATCCTTGGGCACCATTTTCGTGAGAAATATTTTTATATTTATCATTTATATATTTTTATAACCATCTAAGAGAGACCTATTCTAACTATTGCTCTCAGAGATAAACGTTCCAAAAGTAATTTGTCGATCAATGCTTTCGTTTTATTTATAACATTACCAAAAATTTAATGTTTCAATCCATATTCTAAACTACCCTTATTATACTTAATACTGGTAACTTGTTGGGTTTTAATATGTCTGGTAAATTCAAAAAAGCAACCTATATCTTCCTGCTCTTCTAATACTTCATTGAACACTTGTTGCATACTAAAACTATGAGTAGTGGCAAATATTTGAATATTAAATTGAATCGCTAATTTAAATAACATACGCCATAAATCTTTTCGTTTGGTATCATGAATACCATTTTCAATTTCATCAATTAATAGAATACCATTTTGATTATCTACTAATTGCAAAATCATATTAGCTATCCGGCTTAAGGCATCACCAAATAATGTTAAAGGAAATGTTTTACCATTATCTTTAGTTAAATAAATAGCTGGCTTACCAATAGTAAACGTATTGATATCTACTATCGAAGAATCAATAAGTTGAAAAGCCTCTTTAATTTTATCAGCATGCCCTTGCATAAAACATCTATCATATTGTTCAGCAAGACTTATATTTGTCAATGAGGTTGAGTTAGAAATAAAACCAATTTTTTTAAAATTAATATGTTCAGGTATTTTATTAGTTTTAATCCAAACTCCTTCTGAATGTGCAACTAAAGAAAATAATGGGACTGCATGTTTACCAATTTCGTGAGCTACAATATTCAATACTGAAAATGCCGCATCTTTACTATGCAATACTAAATCAGATAGTTTTTGTTGTTCATCAACACATTCTGAAGCAAAAATTATTTTGAATAAATCTTTTTTCGATGGTGTAAATAGCTCTAATAAATTAGCAACATTATTTTCACAAACTGACCGTATAGTAACAATTGCATTTTGATCTTGATTAAAAAATAGATTTTCCCATGCTTTTTCAGGGGCTGCTTTTAACACCTCCTTATCAATTCCTCTCATCTTCATTACAGTAAGCACTTGAGGAGAATGACTTAAATGTAGAGCTTCCAAAAATGAAGTTTTACCTACATTGTTTTTACCACCTATCAAATTAATTTGATGAAAACCGGAAAATGTTGAAGTTCCAAAACATCTAAAATTTTCAATTTCAATTTCTTTAATCATTATTAAATAATCATTCCACTATATAAAAATACCAAAAATAATAAATATCTTATTAAAGATAACCTTAATAATACCATAATTATCAATTAAATTCAAAAAATATCAATTACTTATTCTATATGACTATAGCTTATTCAATTAGGAAATATAGCATTTCACGATTTTCCTAGTCGTAGCTCAGATAATGCGTTGAAGAAATATTTATGATTACGCCATGAGTTAAATTACATGCAATCCAATTAGCAATTTCTATTTTACTACTTTCAGCAGTTAAAAAAATTACACGAATCTTCAATAGAATTGGTAAATTGTGCAATAATTATTTAACCATCATGATATTATTCGTTTGTACAGTTGGCATGAGCTTCTACAATTAAATCATTGGTGATTTTATTCATGTATATATAATCTAAATTTAAGTAATTATTCAAATGAGTGCTTACTCATATTGGATTAAACAAAAGCCCTAAGACCTTTACTTATTTAATGACACGCCGTATAGTTTAATCAAGCAAACTCTGGTAATTAAATTGGCATGATGATAACATTATTTACTAATTTAGATATATTCAATCAATGTCAAATAAAGACATAACCCATAAATGTTTAATTTAACCAAAATAGCAGTAGATTTAAATGCAGTTTTAACTGGTGCTGATACTAAATTTACCAGTTGTAGTATAGATACTCGTCAATTACAATCTGGAGCTATTTATATAGCTTTAGCTGGCGAAAATTTTGATGGTCATGATTTTATACAGCAAGCTCAAAATAATGGAGCTGTGGCTGCTGTAGTTTCTCGTAATGTTAAAACTGATTTACCAACTTTATTGGTTGATGATACTCGTAACGCATTAGGTAAATTGGCCAATTTATGGCGACAACATTTTGATTTACCTATAATTGCAATTACTGGTAGCAATGGTAAAACTACTACCAAAGAAATGTTGAAAGCTATTTTCACTCAACAACATTCTTCAGTATTAGCAACCAAAGGTAATCTTAACAATGAAATTGGTGTACCTTTAACCCTGTTTAATTTAAACCATAAACATAGTTATGCAGTGGTGGAAATGGGCGCTAATCATATCGGTGAGATTGCCAACTTAACTACAATGGTACAACCTACCTGTGCAGTAATTACCCAATGTTCTCCTGCTCATTTAGAAGGTTTTGGAACTATTGAGGGAGTAGCCAAAGCTAAAGGCGAAATTTTTACTCAGTTACCAGCTGACGGAATTGCGATTATCAACAATGATGATGAATATGCAAAATTATGGCATGATTTGGCTATTCCTCATAAAATAAATACTTATGGTTTAAATAATGCTGATATAACTGCAACAAAGATAGATTTGGGAAATACTAGCAGTGAATTTACCTTGCAAACTCCAATTGGCAATATTGCTATCAACTTACCATTGCCTGGCAAACATAACATAATGAATGCGTTAGCTGCGGCTGCCTGTGCATTAACTTGTAATTGTTCTTTACA
Source organism: Candidatus Marithrix sp. (assembly GCA_045046925.1). Classification (GTDB taxonomy): domain Bacteria; phylum Pseudomonadota; class Gammaproteobacteria; order Beggiatoales; family Beggiatoaceae; genus DRQV01. Next base: position 3,280 of record JASFYV010000031.1, read on the forward strand.
GACTATTCAACAAGGCTTGCAAACTATGCAATCAGTAGCTGGAAGATTGCAAATTATCCAGGGTAAACAAGGAATTACTCTGCTAAATGATACTTATAATGCTAATCCAGCTTCATTAAAAGTCGCTTTGCAAGTTTTACAAAATACCTCTGCTCCTCATTGGTTAGCATTTGGTGATATGGGTGAACTTGGAGAAAATAGCATAAAATTTCATCAACAAGCTGGCCAATTAGCTAAAGAGTTTGGAGTAGAAAAATTATGGACTATAGGAAATATAAGCCATCATGCTACTAGTAGTTTTGGTGAAGGAAGCTATCATTTTACCGATCATACTGATTTGATACGAACAATATCAGAACAATTACCATCTTCAGCAACTTTATTAATCAAAGGTTCACGTGCTATGCACATGGAAAGAATAGTACAAGCTTTACAGGAAGGAAATTAAATATGTTGTTATGGCTTAGTGAATATCTAATGAATTTTTATACTGGTTTTAATGTCTTCCAGTATATAACTTTACGAGCTATTTTAGGAACAATTACTGCTTTAGGTATATCTTTACTGATAGGTCCTTTTATGATTCGTAGTTTAAGTCGCAATCAAATTGGCCAATGTATACGTGATGATGGACCAGAGACTCATTTAGCTAAAGCTGGCACTCCGACTATGGGTGGAGCATTGATTTTAGTAGCTATTGCAATCAGTACACTACTATGGGGTGATTTGTCCAATCGGTTTGTATGGATAGTTTTAATTGTAACCTTATTATTTGGTTTAATTGGTTTTATTGATGATTATCGTAAAATTACTTTAGGCAACTCTAAAGGATTATCCGCCAAACAAAAATATTTCTGGCAATCAGTATTTGGGTTAGGAGCAGCTTTTGTTCTAGTTGCCACGGCTCAATCTCCTAATGAAACCCAATTAATCGTTCCATTTTTTAAAAATGTGGTATTTCATCTTACTCCTTGGGCATTTATTTTATTGAGCTACTTTGTTATTGTTGGAACTAGCAATGCAGTCAACCTTACTGATGGCTTAGATGGTTTGGCGATTTTACCCACTGTCTTAGTAGCTGGAGCTTTAGGAATTTTTGCCTATACTGCTGGTCATATAAATTTTGCTAGTTATTTAACAATTCCTTATATTGCTGGAGTTGGTGAAGTAATGGTTTTCTGTGGGGCTATAGTTGGAGCTGGTTTGGGATTCTTGTGGTTCAATACTTATCCAGCCCAAGTGTTTATGGGTGATGTAGGAGCTTTAGGTTTAGGAGCAGCACTTGGTATCATTGCAATTGTAGTTCGCCAAGAATTAGTACTAATGATAATGGGCGGACTATTTGTCATGGAAACAATTTCAGTAATTCTACAAGTTGCCTCTTTCAAATTAACCGGAAGACGTATCTTTCGGATGGCTCCTTTACATCATCATTTTGAATTAAAAGGCTGGCCGGAACCAAGGGTAATAGTCAGATTTTGGATCATTACAGTAGTTTTAGTATTAATAGGCTTAGCAACTTTAAAAATTCGTTAATTATAGTTTAGAACTAATAACTTAATCATATCTATATAGACATCTTTCCTAAATAAAGATATATAATGTAGGATGTAGAATGAATTGCATCAATCGTGCTAGTGTGACTCGAAAGATGTAATTCGTAAACTCATTACATCCTACATGAAGTGCATCTTATGATTTATATTTCGTAGATGTCTAATGTCATGTAAAAAAATTAATTAAAGGAATTATGTAACATGGAAGTTTGACCCTTGGTAATGTTTGCTGTGTTAATGATAGCAATATTAATCGGTTATTCAGTTGCTTTTACCTTGGGAGCAGTAGCTCTATTATTCGGTAGTATTTTCCTAGATTTTAGTTTTTTCAACCTATTACCCACGTGAATCTGTGGCATAATGACCAATTTTACCCTGTTGGCAGTGCCGCTATTTGTATTCATGGGAATAGTCCTACCATCATCCCCAATCCTGAGTATTCAATGCTATAGCGTTTCCCGTTTGTATAAAGCACATAAACCACCCATTTCGTCCCCTCCTTATTTTAGGAGGTAGGGGAGGTTGTATTTAACTAAATCGGGAAATGCTATATATCTAATCTTTTTATATACTCTAAAATCTTAACCTTGATACTATTACTTCTGACAGTTATAAAGTTACTTGGAGTAGTGATTATCTAGCTAAACTCGTGTTTGATAATCACTTTATAATATAGTCGTTCAGTATGATTTTAGTTCCTAATTGATTAACTTATTAATTTATGGTATAAAGTGATTAGTTTATTTTTATGTAAATAGGTTTACTGGGTGTTGCTTTAATAACAGCATTTAACGAATTTCAATATCACTAGGAATATCCAAATTTTCCACTTATTTGAATTAAAATCATTAGTAATTAACCATTCTTCATTCACTAATTCACAAAGTACATTAAAATTCCGAACACTTATGATTATATTGGTTAATAATAGACAAATGTGAAATTAATAAATCTCTCCAACCTAATACTCCTAAGAATAATAGATAAGATATGAAGTTACGCAGACAGATTAATAACCTCCCCTAACTTAGGAGGGAAACTAGTAGTTGAACTCCCCTCATTAAATAAGGAGGGGCGGGGAAGGTAACTTTCTGCGTAACATCAAATAAGATCATAAAAACCTAAGAACAGAGATAAAAAATTTTATCTAAGTTCATAAATATTCTCAGTTTAATTTCGTTCTACCCAATTTACAAAATAATCAGAATTAATATATTGTTAAAGGCATATGAAAAAAATATTATTAACAACTTTTATTACTCTAACATTACTAATACTTGGAATAGTTATTATTAATAGTTTTATCACAAAAAATGTAGGAGGTACACTCTATGTTGCTGTTGCTGGACCTATGACTGGTAAAGGAAAAAGTGATGGTTTACAAATGGTACAAGGGGTTCAACTATATCTTGATAAAGTTAATAAAGAAGGTGGAATCAATGGTAGAAAAATAGAATTAGTAGCTTTTGATGATCAAAATAATAAAGAATTAGCTAAACAAAAAGCAGCAGAAATTGTAAAACAAGACAAATTTCACGTAGTACTCGGACATCTATACAGCACTACTTCTATTCAAGCTGGAAGTATCTATAAAAATGCTAAAATTCCAGTTATTTCTGGTTCAGCTACGGCTAACAAAGTAGTCAAGGATAACGATTGGTATTTTCGTACTATTTTTGATAATCACACCCAAGCAGTATTTTTAGCAAATTATATTTTTAAAATCCTTAAGCAAGATACAGTTAGCGTTATCTATGACAGAGATGGTTATGGTACTTCTTTATCTATGCCATTTATGAATACTTTTAACGGCTTAGGTGGTAAAGTTAAATTTCTATGGTCTTTTGATACTTCTAGTAAAACTATTGAAAAAGATATCGATAATATCGTTGCAAATTTATCAAAAAAGAAAAGAGATAACCCAGGTATGATTTTTTTAGCCACTCATGGACAAGAAGCTGTAGATATTATTGTTCCAATGAAAAGACTGGGGATTGATTATCCAATAATTGGGGCTGATGCGATAGGTAGTAAAGGGTTTTCAGCTAGATTTAAGGAATTTCTTGAAGAGCAGACTGAGCCTGGGTTTTTTACTAATGGTATTTATGCTCCATCTCCGATTTTATTTGATGTTGCTAATGAGCAAGCTCAAAAAATTCGGAATGAATATATAATTAAATACGGCCAAAATCCAGGTTGGAAAGCTATGACTTATTATGATGCTGCCAAAGTTGCGATTGAAGCAATGCGAGAAACCAATGCCATAGGTAAAAACCTGGTAAAAGAACGAAAAAATATTAAAAATTATTTATTTACAATAGATAATGCTAGAAAAGCAATCGAAGGTGTTACTGGTAAACTTTATTTTGATATTGAAGGCAATGTAATTAAACCTTTGATTATGGGGATTTTCGATAAACAACAGTTAGTTTCCGCCCTAACTCAATTACAGGTAGTTTCAGATTTATCTAGAATTTCTGATCTTAGACAAGAATTGAAAGATGAATCTATTATAATTGTCAATAATAATTACATGTATAAAACCAGAGTTATATATGCTGGGATTGACATTAATGAAATTAGTGATCTTAATATAAAAAAATCTTCGTATTTGATGGATTTTTATCTATGGTTTAGGCATAAAGGTAAGTTTGATGATAGCGAGATTGAATTTATTAATTCAGTGAAACCAATAAAACTTGGCAAACCAATAGCTGAAACTATTGAAGATAATATGGTTTATCGTGCTTACCGAGTAAAAGCAGAATTTCGTAGTGGTTTTCAATTTTTTGATTACCCATTTGATTTACAAAACTTACAAATTAAGTTCCGCCACCCAACTCTTACTCGAGAAAGACTGATTTATGTGATTGATGAAATAGGTATTCGGCAGATTAGTAGTGAAAGTATTTTGAAAAAGTTAGCTAGAACTCAAGTATTTGAATCTATTACTGAATGGAAAATAAAAGCGGCTAGTTTTTATCAAGATGTTATGAAGAATGAATCTACTCTTGGTAACCCATTGTTTTTTACGTCTGAATCCAATATTGAGTATTCAAGATTTAATGCTAATATTTCGATTAAGAGAGATGTATTAAGTTTTCTTATTAAGAACATGTTGCCTGTAGCTATTCTGGTTGGTTTATCATATATAATATTTTTCATGTCACCAACTGAATTAACTGCTAGAATAGCTATTAGCCTCAATTCGTTACTAGCGATTGCTTTCTTTCACTTAAAAATGTCAAATGCTTTACCAGGAATTGGGTATTTGGTCGCATTGGATTATGCGTTCTATGCCATTTATATGATAATAATAATGGGGGTTCTGGTAACGTTGATTTCTTATCAATGGCATTCTAAACAAAATGGTGATGTAATAGAAACAAAAGTTAAAGCTATCATTATGTTTGGTAGAATTGGCTATCCACTCATATTTTTAATTGGAGGTTTTCTATTCTCTCATAATTATAATATAATCAATTATGATGCACTAAATCTACCTTCTTTACAATTATTTTCATCTGCTCCTAAACTAAAAGAAATTGAAAGTGTAACTGAAAAATTAATCGCTCAAAAAGATCAGGTAAAGATTTTAGTTTTAAATGGTTGGGAGACTGACGCAATAGAAGAGATAAATCAATTATTAGCTGATTTCCATCTGGAACATCCTAATATCCATATTAAATATGTACCAGTTAGTTGGGATAGATATCTTCCAACTATAGAAAATTATTTAGATGGTGAGCAAGGAGGCGATTTATTATTTTTAGATTCTTTTTCAGCCTCAAAAGAATGGTTTAAAAAATCCTATTTGGAAAGACTTGATGATTTAACTTTTATCAAAAATAATTTCAAACCAGATTTAATTGAGGCATGGGCCACTGACAAAAATGAATTATATGGTGTACCATTTTTAGCTGTTATCAGTGCTATTTATTATAATACTGATATATTTACCGAACTTGATTTACAACCACCAACAATCTGGGATGAATTGCTAACCATAGCACAAACTATTAAAGATGCTGGTTATACCCCATTTGCGAATGGAACTAAAGATAGTTGGTCATTACTGGAAACTGTTTTTCTAAATTTAGCTCCTAATTTTATTGGTGGACGTGAAGGTAGAATAGAGTATTTAACCGGTAATCGTTGTTTTAATGATAAACATAGTATCGCAGCATTTCAAGCATTAGCTGATTTAAAAGTGTTTTTTCCTCCCAATCCTGAATCTATAACTTACTATGATAGTCAACAGGCCTTTCAAAATAAAAAAACAGCTATGTGGATAACTTCTTCATATAGTATTTTATTACTTGAAGATGAAGTTCCTGATCTAAATTGGGATATTTTTGCTATGCCTCCTCCAGCAGGACAACCAAGACATGTTACTCTTCATACTGAAATTGGGATTGGCATAAATGCTAATTCGGCCTATAAAAAAGAAGCCAAAATTTTTTTAGAATGGTTATCAACTCCACAAGCGGCAGAATCCATTGCTAATAGAATACCAGGTTATTTTCCTATGAATAACCAATTACCAAAAATTGATAATAAACATGCTAATAGTGCTTTATCAATTTTAGAAACTGCTACTGGTCATGATGTTAGATGGCCTGCTCCTATGCTAGATGTTGGACTTCCAACTGGTTATTCATTGATGGATGAAAATGCCAAAGCTGTGAATAACTCCTAAAGAAGCAGCTGATAATTTACAACGAGGATTAGCAGAATGGTTTGAACCAGCTCAAACTTGTAAATCATCTGATAAAAAAGGTTTTCGATTATGGTGATTTCATATAGAATTCCCAAAAAATTATTTTTAAGATTCTTTCAAATTTTACATGAGGCATTTTATGAAGTTTGCATATAAGGTAACAATAGCAACTAGCATTTTATTAGTGTATTTACCAAATGTTCAGGCCGAGCCATTTTCAACTAGTGCAAATATAGCATTCACTTCTGATTATGTGTATCGTGGTAAAACTCAAACTGATGAAAATATAGCTGTTCAAGGTGGTTTTGATTTAAATCATGAAAGTGGATTTTATTTAGGAACTTGGGGTTCTAATGTCAATTTTTTAGAAGATAATTCCATTATTCCAGAAGATCGAGCTAGTGTCGAAATTGATGTTTATGTTGGTTTTAATGGTAATTTAAGCAATGAATTAAATTATGATGTCAAAATTGGTCAGTATATGTATCCCGGAGCAAATAGTGATTTTGATTATGATATGACAGAATTGAATCTAACCTTAACTTACACTATGCCACAAGGCACAAACCTTGGTTTAGCCTATGATTTTTCGCCTGATTTTGGGGGATTAGATGCAGGCCATCATTATATATTAAGTGTTAACCAAGCATTACCAAATAATCTAGGAATTGGTGGTTATATTGCTCAACAAACTATTGATAAAGGAGAAGATTATTTTTACTACGGTATATCATTATCCTTTACTGTTATCGATTTTGATGCTTCCATAAGTTATAGCAATACAGATGTAGATAATGCTGAAGACTTTGGAGCTGATGGTAGAATGGCGTTTACTTTGAGCAAAAGTTTTTAAAATAATATACTCAGTACTGGGAAATTTTTTTAAAGTACTGAGTAATATATCTTTACACAATCTTGAAATAATCTAATAATGAAATTAAAATATTTATTAATCAGTATTGTATTATTTAGTAATATTTGTTTGGCTGGTGGCTCTACTTCTGAAACTTTATTTGCTAAAGCTCATGGCTTATTTGAACGTAGTCTTGCTGGTGATGAATCTGTAACACCAGTGGCATTACAATTTTTTAATATATTATCTATGAGATATCGGGACAATCCATTATTTATAGCTTATAAAGGTAGTAGTTATATATTGTTAAGTCGTGATTCTTGGATGCCTTGGAATAAAGCTGAATATACTGAAAAAGGACTTGCTTTCATCGATAAATCTTTACAAATGTTGCGGCCGAAACATGATCAAGAAACCATGCGTACAATACCAATTAGTGTAGAAACACGTTTAGTTGCACTTGCTACTTTTATGGCTATACCAGAATCTTTTTATTATGTAGAAAAAGCTAAAAAAGTATTAAAAAATATATTACAATCTACTGTTTTCACAGTTAGTCCAAAAATTATACAAGCCCAAGTTTACTTGGAAGCAGCTAAAATATCCCGTTTAGAAAATGATTCTATCAGCGAAAAACAACAATTACAAAAATCGGTAGATATTTCTCCCAAAGGCAAATTTGCTAAAATAGTTAATAAAAGATTGCAAGAATTAGGTAATAAATAAGAATATTTTCTATTCTTTAACGTTACGCAGAAAGATTACTAACCCCTCCTAACTTAGGAGGGGAACTATGCTTATCCCCTCCAAGGAGCAATACCATTAAGTTAAGCAGGGCGAACACATAGGTTCGCCCCTACAATAATATATTATGTAGGGGTGGACTTGCGTGTCTGCCTTTAACTCATATTTAGCTTTTACAAACATAGCAATTCTTAATTATGCCAGTATTTTTACATCGAACTGATTATTAATAATAGTTTGACAATTAGTATATCTAGCCTAAAATATAAAATAACATGTTACGAACTAGAGTTAAAATTTGTGGAATCACTCGTCCTCAAGATGCTGTATTTGCTGCTAATATTGGAGTTGACGCAATTGGTTTAGTTTTTTATGCTAAAAGCCTGAGAGCTGTAGAAATTAATCAAGCTCAAATGATTATCCAACAATTGCCACCATTTGTGACTATAGTAGGTTTATTTGTGGATGCTGAACCTAATTTTATTCAACATATTCTAACAAAAGTGCCTTTAGATATATTACAGTTTCATGGTGAAGAAACTCCAGACTACTGTGCCAGTTTTACTAGGCCTTATATTAAAGCTTTACGAATACGTCCTAACACTGATATTAGACAGTATGCTAAAAAGTATATTCAAGCTCAAGCCTTACTCTTAGATAGTTATGTAAAAGGAACTAAGGGTGGTACCGGAATTACATTTGACTGGCAACAAGTTCCAACCAATATATCTAAGCCAATAATTATTGCCGGTGGTTTAACACCAAACAATGTAGCACAAGCCATTACCAAATTACAGCCTTATGCTGTTGATGTTAGCGGTGGGGTAGAATCCACTAAAGGAATAAAAGATACGGAAAAAATGACCGTATTTATGCAAGAGGTCTAAATGCCAATTTCTAAATTATTAAATATGAAAAACACTCATAAACTACCGGATGAACATGGTCATTTTGGAATTTATGGTGGAATCTTTGTTGCTGAAACTTTAATGCAACCATTAGAAGAATTACGGATTGCTTATGAAAAATCTTTGACAGATTCAGAATTTTTAGCCGAATTAAATCATGATTTACACTATTTTGTCGGTAGACCTTCACCATTATATTATGCCGAACGTTGGTCACAGCAATTGGGTGGAGCTAAAATCTATCTTAAACGTGAAGATTTAAATCATACTGGAGCTCATAAAATAAATAACACGGTTGGACAAGCTCTATTAGCAAAACGAATGGGTAAAACCAGAATAATTGCTGAGACTGGAGCTGGCCAACATGGTGTGGCTACCGCTACAGTGGCAGCACGCTTTGGTATGAAATGTACGGTTTACATGGGCTCTAAAGACATAAAACGTCAGTCTATTAATGTATATCGAATGCGTTTATTAGGAGCAGAAGTTAGAGCAGTTGAATCTGGTTCTAAAACTTTAAAAGATGCTCTTAATGAAGCAATGCGGGATTGGGTGGCTAACATTGATGATACTTTTTATATTATTGGAACTGTTGCTGGGCCACATCCTTATCCCGTAATGGTACGTGATTTTCAAGCTGTTATTGGACGGGAAACTAGACAACAATCTAAAGTATTAGTCGGCCATTTACCAAATATCTTGATTGCCTGTGTTGGCGGAGGTTCTAATGCGATAGGCTTATTTTACCCATTTTTGGAAAATAAAGAAATTACCATGTATGGAGTAGAAGCTGCTGGTGATGGTTTAGAAACTGGTCGTCATGCTGCACCATTAAATGCTGGTAAACCAGGAATTTTGCATGGTAATAGAACTTATTTGATGACGGATGATGACGGACAAATTATTGAAACTCATTCAATTTCCGCAGGATTAGATTATCCAGGAGTTGGTCCAGAGCATGCTTGGTTGAAAGATACTAACCGAGTTAAATATGTTGCGGTAACTGATGCTGAAGCTTTGGATGCTTTCCACGATCTAACCAAAACTGAAGGTATTATGCCAGCGTTAGAATCTAGCCATGCTTTAGCTTACTGTAAAAAAATTGCTCCAAATGTTGATAAAAAACAAGTTATTGTTGTCAATCTGTCTGGACGTGGAGATAAAGATATTCATACCGTTGCCGAGCTGGAAGGAATTACAATATGAGCCGTTTAACAAGTTGCTTCGCCAATTTAAAAAAACAAAATTGCACTGCTTTAATTCCATTTATCACTGCTGGTGATCCATTTCCAGAACTGACTGTGCCATTGATGCATGCTTTAGTTAAAGCAGGAGCTAATATAATTGAGTTAGGAATCCCTTTTTCTGATCCAATGGCAGATGGAGCAGTTATTCAACGAGCCAGTGAAAGAGCTTTAGACCAAGGAATGACTTTAACTAAAGTATTAAAGATGGTAAAAGAATTTCGGACTAAAGATAGTATTACTCCAGTAGTATTAATGGGTTATCTAAATCCTATCGAGATCATGGGTTATAAAAATTTTGCCCAAGCAGCAGAAGATGCAGAAGTAGATGGGATTTTAAGAGTTGATTTCCCACCAGAAGAAATAACTTCAGAATCAAGAACTTTTATTCGTGCTAATGCTATGTCACCTATTTTCTTGATAGCTCCTACTACTACTCCTAAAAGAATAAAATATATCTGTTCTAAAGCTAGTGGCTATATTTATTATGTTGCTGTGAAAGGAGTTACTGGGAGTGCTAAGTTAGATATTGATTCTCTAGCAGACAAATTAGCCGAAATTCGGAAATTTACCAAGTTGCCAATTGGAGTAGGATTTGGAATTAAAGACGCAAAATCTGCTGCTAGGGTTGCTAAAGTAAGTGATGCGGTTATTGTAGGTAGTGCATTAATAAATTTGATTGAAACTACACCACAAGAACAATTATTAGAAAAAATGCCAGAATTTTTACAAGAAATGAGATTAGCTATGGATGCTAGGCATCTTTAAATGTAGGATGCAGCATGAATTGCATCAATCGTGTATCTAAATGTGACTCGAAAGATGTAGTTCGCAAACTCATTACATCCTACATTGCTAAAAACCTTTGCCACAAAAAAAAATATATTACTGATTTTAATTAAATTATATGCACACAAAAACCCTTGCAGAATTATCTTTAGGATTACATCAACGTGAGTATTCCAGTGTTGAATTAACCAAATATTTCTTAGACAGAATTACAAAATATGATAATAAATTAAATAGTTTTATCACTGTCAGTAGTGATACCGCATTAGCAGAAGCTGAAACAGCAGATAAGCGTTTGGCAACTGGCGAAGCTGATATTTTAACTGGAATTCCTTTAGCTCATAAGGACTTATTCTGTACCGATGGAATTAAAACTTCCTGTGGTTCCAAAATGTTAGATAATTTTATTGCTCCTTATGATGCGACAGTTGTTGCTAAATGCAAGACTGCTGGTATGGTAATGTTGGGAAAAACCAATATGGATGAATTTGCTATGGGTTCTTCCAATGAAACTAGTTTTTATGGAGCAGTAAAGAATCCATGGGATATAAATACTGTACCAGGTGGATCATCAGGTGGAGCAGTTGCAGCAGTGGCAGCAAGTTTAACTCCTATCGCTACTGGGACTGACACTGGTGGTTCAATTAGACAGCCTTCAGCTTTATGTGGAGTAACTGGTTTAAAACCAACTTATGGTACGGTTTCACGATATGGAATGATTGCTTTTGCTTCCAGTTTAGATCAAGGTGGAGCAATAGGACATAGTGCAGAAGATGTTGCATTATTGCTGAATGTAATGACTGGTTTTGATAAACGTGATTCTACTTCTATAGAGCTTGAACCATCGGATTATACTGCTAACTTAAACAATGATATTAAAGGATTAAAGATTGGCCTGATAAAAGAGCATTTTAATGAAGGATTAGATACCAAAGTTAATCAAGTCTTAAATACTGCAATCAAAGAATTGGAGCAAGCAGGAGCTGTTTTTCAAGAAATCAGTTTACCTCATTCACATCTATCAGTACCTATTTATTATATCATTGCATTAGGAGAATGTTCTTCCAATTTATCTCGTTATGATGGAGTTCGATTTGGACATCGTTGTGATGAACCACAAGATTTATTGGATATGTATAAACGTTCACGAGCAGAAGGATTTGGAGCTGAAGTTAAGCGAAGAATTATGCTAGGCACTTATGTTTTGTCAGCCGGTTATTATGATGCTTACTATTTAAAGGCCCAACAAATTCGTCGATTGATTAGCGAAGATTTTAAAGCTGCTTTTAAGCAAGTTGATGTAATTTTAGGGCCAACCGCACCTACAACAGCATTTGAAATTGGAGCTAAAATGGATGACCCTATATCAATGTATTTATCTGATATTTATACTATTTCTTGTAATTTAGCAGGCTTGCCAGCCATGTCAGTTCCTGCTGGATTCGCAGATAATTTACCAGTTGGATTACATTTAGTAGGGAATCATTTAGATGAAGCTAGAATATTAAATATCGCCCACAAATATCAACAGCTTACTAATTGGCACAAGAAAAAACCGACTGATTTTACTTAATCATTAATTAAATTCAGAATAACATTATTCTTGAGTCATCGATAGTTATTTAAGAACGTAGGATGTACGCAATTAAGCAGGATGAACACATAGGTTAGCTCTTACAGTATTGAAATATCTTATATTTTATAGGGGGCAGACCTGCGTGTTTACCCTTATAATAGCATTGAGGGACGAATTGGGCAGTGGGCTTCGACAGTTAAATCCTAGATAAAATGTCAGATTATTCCAAAGAAATTAGACTAAAAATTAAGCGAAACGTTGGGTTAAAATAT
>JASFYV010000032.1:0-11126 GCA_045046925.1 Candidatus Marithrix sp.
TGGTAAACGTCAGGGGTTATCCACTTTTCATTCTATCAAAAATGTTCTTTCTCCTTTTAATTCTCTCTTTTCTTAATTTGGGGGGGCTGAGCAATTACGTTTTTCTTTAGTTTGGTATCTTAATATTTTGGTGATTGGAAGTCAATACTACCATTTCTATAGTTTTATAATTCTAAGGAGTAGAAAAATGAAAAAATTAGTATTTTCTATTAGTATAGCGTTAAGTTCATTGACTTATGCAGGAGCAGATGTTGATTTTTCAAAAGCTTATGTTGTTCCAGAAAAATCTGGGGTTGATACAGTTACAATAGGTGGTGTTAAACCCCTATGGAGTGAACTATTTTACAGCGTAGATTTTTCCTTAAACTCCGAATATACCCTCAATATGTTGGGTGTACTTAACCAATCGTCTGTCCAAGAACAACTAGAACAAAGTTTACGGAATACAACTTGGGTAGGGAAGTATCTTATTGGTAATAGTAATTATTCAACTACATTAAAATTTGTTGTTGTGCAAGACGGTTATGTTGGTGGTGAAGTTATACATTCAGAGCCAGAAGAAGATGGTGGTGGATATCTTCATGCCAGAGTAACTGGAGATATTTTAAGCCAATATGAAGTTGGGGATAGTTTTATAGATGAAGATAGACTTACTCCAGAAGTTTTAGAAAACATTTCTCCAGAAACTATAACACGCCAACTTATTAGAATTAAAAGAGTAAGGGCTTTAGAATTTAAAGATGGTAATAATGGAAGTTGGGGTATAAATCGTGAATACAGATTTATACTAGAAAATGGAATGTTATCAGGGGCAGTTGGAACACTTAATAATTTATACGGTTCTGGGGATGCTACTAGTGAAAATGGCAATATTTTGTTGACATTGCAAAACTAAGTTAGTCTAATAAACGTAACCCGATATGAAATATATATGATGAATAAACATCGGGTTACATTATAAGTAAATTACTTAGGAATAAATATTTAATAAAACCCGAAACTAAACCTGCCAGGTTTTAAAAACCTGGCAGGTTTGAATATCAAATTTTGGAGATTATTAAATTTTCATTACTTAGTCGAAACTGGAGAACTTTTTTGACTAATATAGTTAATCAATCTCTGAGCTGGTAAATAACCAGGAATCAGTTCACCATCAGATAAAATTAAAGCTGGTGTACCACTAATTCCAATACTTTGACCTAAATTATATTGATCAGCAACTGGATTATTACACTCAGCTTTTTCAATTTCTATCCCTGCCTTAGCATCAGTCATAGCCTGTTGTCTATCTTTAGCACACCAAACTGATACCATATCATTATAAGTCCCAGAACCAATCCCAGCTCGTGGGAAAGCTAAATAACGTACTTCAATTCCAGCCTTATTTAAAGCCGGAACTTCATTATGAATCTTAGAACAGTAAGGACAATCAACATCTGTAAAAATATAGACTACATGTTTAGTACCATTTTCCGGAGCAAAAACTACCATATCTCTAACATTTAAACTATTGAGAGCTTTAAGACGTAATTTTGAAAACTTGCTATCAGCTATATTTTTACCGGTTTTCAAATCACGAATCTCACCCATAATCAAATAGTTACCATCAGAACTAACATATACAATCTCTGAACCGATCATGGCCTCATATACTCCTGGAATAGGAGTAGTACTTAATTTAATTTTACTAATATCAACTTTAGCAAATTTCTTTAAAGCTTCTATAACTGCTGTTGGAATATTAGAGTCAGTTTTTTCTTCAGCTAAAGCAAATGAACTTATGGTTAACAAAACCATCAACAAATAAATACGCATAATTTATCCTTAATATTAATCTCTAAAGTTGTTAAACTGTAATGGCAAACCCATATCCTTCTCACGTAATAAAGTCATAATTTGCTGTAAATCATCACGTTTTTTCCCAGTAACTCGTACTTGTTCAGATTGGATTGAGGCTTGCACTTTAATTTTAGAAGCCTTTATCATCTTTACAATAATCTTGGCATTTTCTTTATCTATACCTTGTTTAACAGTAACTGGCAATCGAGCTTGACGATTTTGAAGTTCTGGCTCTCCAACAGTAAATGCAGCAATATCAATACTTCGCTTGGCTGATTTCTTATATAAAATATCAGTCATTTGTTTTAACTGAAACTCATTTTCGGCATGCAAGGTTAAAGTTAAAGTATCCTGATTATATTCTATATGAGCTTTAGAACCTTTGAAATCAAACCGATTTTTAATCTCACGATTAGTTTGATCAACTGTATTAGATAATTCATGCAAATCTACTTCTGAAACGATATCGAAGGATGGCATTATTTACTCCAATAATTAATGAGGTTTTTTAACAGCAATTTTCTCTTTAATACGAGCAGCCTTACCACGAAGATTACGCATATAATATAATTTGGCTCGTCGCACATCACCATGTCGTTTAACGGAAATAGAATCAATCATTGGACTATAAGTTTGAAATACTCTTTCCACTCCTTCACCGTGAGAAATTTTTCGCACGGTAAATGCAGAGTTAATTCCTCGATTTCGTTTGGCAATTACTAAACCTTCAAATGCCTGTAAACGTTCTCTAGCACCTTCTTTAACTTTTACTTGAACTATGATAGTATCACCAGGTCTAAAAGCTGGAAATTCATTGGTCATTTGTTCCTGACCTAATTGATCGATAATATTTGTCATTCATTGTCTCCTATTTAATTAAGGATTAAAATCTTATAAAGTTGAAAAAAAACTAGGTTTTATGTTTCACCTAGCTTATAGTATATTTTTACTAATGTGCTTGTTGAAAATAAATTTTATATTTCAATCTGTTGTACATCTATTTTCATCTAATAATTCAGGGTGTAATAGCTGAGTTCGTTCTAAAGCTTGTTGCTGCCGCCAATTAGCAATTTCTGCATGATTACCAGATAACAATACTGCTGGAACTTTTTGACCATCAATTTCTTCTGGCCGAGTATAAGCTGGATAGTCTAATAAACCAGAGGAAAATGACTCTTCTTTAGCTGATTCTTCGTGGCCTAATGCTCCTGGTAATTGTCGTACCAAAGCATCAATTATTACCATCGCAGCTAATTCTCCACCGCTAAGAACATAATCACCTATTGACCATATTTCATCAATATCTTGCTCTATTACCCTCTCATCAATACCTTCATAACGACCAGCTACTAAAATCATATTTTGATAACTTAATAAAGTTTGCACACCAGCTTGATCTAAACGTCGGCCTTGAGGAGATAAGTAAATAACTTTAGTTCCATGACCTAGGTTTTTTCTTGCAGAATTAATTGCATCTCGTAGTGGTTGTACTTGTAATACCATACCTGGACCACCACCATAAGGCCGATCATCTACTCGATTATGTTTATTATCAGTAAAATCTCTGGGATTCCAAATAGATAGACTGAAAAGTTTCCTTTGCAAAGCTCTAGCAGTTATTCCACCACAATTTAATGTAGCAAACATTTCTGGAAATATGGAGACAATCCCAATATGCATATTAGAAATCTGCATCCCAATCAACTAGCAAGATACGCTGAGTCAGGTCAACTTTGATCACTACTTGTTGCAATACAAATGGAATCATACGTTGGCGTTCTCCTTCTACAACTAGCACGTCATTGGCTCCTGTTTCCAAGAGATGATCAACATGACCTAAATTAATACCTTCATTGTTAATCACTGTTAAACCTTCCAAATCAGTCCAGTAATATTCATCCTTTGGAGCTGTTGGTAATTCAGTTCGATTAACCATAATATCTGAGCCTAATAAACGGGCTGCAATATCACGTTCATCAATTGATTCAAACTTAACAATAATTCCTTTAGCATGCAAACGTCCATCTTGCAATATTAAAGTTTGTCCTTGTAATTGCCAAGGCAAATAATCAAGAATATTACTAATTGGATTAGTATATGAAAATACTTTCAGCCAGCCTTGTACCCCATATAGACCGTTAATATTTCCGACTGTAACTAGATTTGGCATAATGGGATAGAGCAAATTAAGCTGGAGCTACTTCTGATGTAGTAGCAGGTGTAACTTCTGGGGTAGGTTCTGTAGATTCTGGAGCAGCAGATATAGCTTCTGGAGCTGGTTTTTTTCTTTTAGGTTTATAACTATTATCGACTGGAGGTGGAGGCGGATTCTTGATATAACTTTTAATTAAATTAGCTACTCTGTCTGATGGTTTGGCTCCTACTCCAATCCAATAGTTAGTACGTTCTAAATTTAAGCGTAAAGGTTCGTCATTACCTTTAGCAATTGGATTAAAGAAACCCAGACGTTCAATAAAACGTCCATCACGTCGATTACGTGAATCAGTGACAATTATATGATAAAAAGGCCGTTTTTTAGCACCGCCACGAGTTAAACGAATAGAAACCATGTATATATTACCTTGGTAAAAAATTAAAAAAATTGGAATCCAAGATTTATCTTGGGTGAAATTCTTAAATATTATTCATTAATGATATCCACTCCTGCTGGTGGAGTAAATATAAATAAATCCTTATCAAGTGTTTGATTATTTTGTATCTGTTCAAAACTAATATAGGTAGTCTGACCTAAACTATCAACTAATTCAAAACCTAATAAAGATTTATTCTTGATATCAATTCGTATACTGTCAAATTGATTTTGTTCATCTTTAGGAATCAATTCAAACCTCATCGAATCATTTGTAACTGGTAATTGATTAACAAAAAAATCTTTTTCTATATTAGTATTGCTGCCAAATAAAAATGCTGGAGTTTTTCCTAATGCATTAGTTAGTTTTTTTACGGTTACTTGTTCCAAATCGCTATCATAAATCCAGATTTTTTGACCATCAGCAACTATTAATTGTTCGTAAGGTTGTTTGTATTCCCAACGAAACTTATTTGGACGTTGAACGTACATTTTGCCTTGTGATTTTTCTAGTAAACTACCTTGTTCATTAAAAAGGCTTTGCTCGAACTGTCCCTGCATAGTTTTCAATTGTTCTAAAAAATCATCTAGCAATTCGTTAGCAAAAACTAGTTGTGGTAATAATAATAGCCACATCAGTTTGGAAATATATCTAGTTACATTTTCCATTTTATACTACAACCAATGCTTGGAATTTGATTTGAATCCACTGTTTTGCCTGCTAGTATTGCATCTAAAGCTGCACGAATATCCTTACCATCAACTAGTGTATCATTACGAGGTCTAGCATCATCTAATTGGCCTCGATAAGCACATTTCAATTCACTATCGAAAATATAAAAATCAGGAGTACAAGCAGCTTGATAGGCTTTAGCTACGGCTTGTGTCTCATCAAATAAATATGGAAAAGGATAACCTTCTTGTTGCATTTTTTCTGGAGAATCCTCTGGATAATTAGCAACATCATTAGAATTAATTGCAATAAATACAACATCTTTAGATTTATAATCACTAGCAAGATGAATTAATTCTGATTTGATATGTTTTACGTAAGGACAATGATTACAGATAAACATTATTACAGTAGCAACATCAGATTTTAAAATGTCAAGTGACATCATCTTGCCTGTAGTTGGTTCAAGTAAATTAAAATCTGGAGCTTTTGTATCCAACGGCATCATATTAGATGGTATTGCAGCCATAAATATCCTAATTTAGTTTTAGAGATTTCAAATTCTTCATTGTAACATATAATATTATTATCTGTCTAATTATAAACAATTATAATCAGGGCGACCGCATTAAAATAATAAACCAAATGAAAGATTTTGTTAGTTTAGTCACCAGTTTTACCGCAGATTATACGGTTTGTGCAGAAGTAAAAGCAGAACCGAATGCTTAATCAAAGAATTAATCGGTGATAAAATCAAACAATAAATCAATAGAATCAAAGCTAAAAAACCAGGTTCAAAAAAATACAAAACAGCAAAAAAAGCCCTATCATAATTATTTACATAAAATGGTAAAAGGCTATTTTACCAAACATAAAAACTTGCATTTAGTGGTTGTTGAAAAATTAAAACATCTAAAACGTGGAAAAAGCAAAAACTGAGGTAAAATCTTTAGAAAGACGCTCAGCAACTGTAATTATAGAGAGTTGCTCAATATTATTGAGATACGAAGAAAACCGTGTTTCCTTTCGGTCAATCCCTATAAAACCAGTCAAACATATACCCATGTTGAGCGGGAAAATCGTTCTGTTGAAAAAATTTTGGGTCTTCGTTGTGGGTATGAAGAACACGCCGACTGGGTACACAAAATATTTTAGAACGATTTCTCAGCGGATGATATGGTGCCGTTTTTAAAGCTTATTGAATACTATCAAATACCTTTCAATAAGTAAGCTATTCATAAACTAATTCAACTCTACGGTTAAGCTGCCATGATTCTTCTCCATGTCCAGATATTATTGGTTGCTCTTCTCCATAACTTAAGGTATCTATTTGATCTTCTGGAATTCCATTACTTATTAATTCTTCTTTAGTAGCCACTGCTCTCAGTTCACCCAAAGCTAAATTATATTCTGTTGAACCTCGTTCGTCAGCGTGGCCTTCTAAACGAACTATTACATCTGGGTTTTCAGTTAGGTAATCTGTATGTTTATTGAGGATGATTTGGGCAGAAATTTTGATACTAGCCATGTCATAATCAAAATAAATAGTTTTTTCTTCAGGAGGAGTGGATACAGCAATAGTATCAGGCTCTATGCCAAGAGTAATATCAGTAGGAATATTAGTAGGTTGAGTATCTTTGCCAAAAATTGGTGGAGGTGTTTTAGCGGTAGGTTTATCAACTTTTGGTTCAATTATTTCTGGTTTGTTAGCACATCCAGTAAATGCTATTAGAAATAATATTAAGTAATACCATTTATTCATAAATCACTCCTGTTGTTAGTAGTCAATTTAACAATGACTGTACTATGTATAGTGTAGAAAGTCAATATATTACTGGCATAATTTAAGAATTATATAACGTAAGAATATTCGGCTATTTCTGAGATAACATCTTTACCTAAAGCCAATTTTTTAGCCTTCAATATTGCCATTATTTTGTGCATTTCCATTTCCCGTAATAATATATAAGCAAATACTTTAGCTAAGGTAAAACTATGTAATTTAAGAGTTATATCAGCTACTTTGCGTAATTCTTGAATAAGTTTTTGATCAGCGATAAAGGTATTTTCAACTCCAGCTAATAATCCATAAAAAGGTTCTGGTAAATTTTCTATGACTTCAACCAATGAATCTAATTCAACCAACTTTTGTAGTAAGGAGGTATTAAGTCGAAAAGAAGTTGGAATTAATAAATAATAAGTTTCTGCAGCTGATAAGTTATAGGCAAATCTATAGCGTAGTAACCATAATAGATTGAATCGATCCACAAAAATACTAATTAATGGTAATATATGTTTACGTTGAACAGTGTCTAATGCCATAACATGTTGCACAAATCCTAACATATAATATCGGTCAATCGTAGCATCTAACGAATATAATTGATGTTCTTTTTCCAATACTCGTCGAGCTTGTCTAGCAATATTGCTATAAGAGCTATGTTCCAATTGTCGTAGCAATTCGCCTATATTTTCCGAACGTAACAATTGCTTGATTGGTAAGGATGTTAATGAGCCTAAATCTAACAATTGTCGAGAAATGGCATCAGCATCTAAACCAGCAATTTTGCCATGTAAGATAGTTTTTAAGTTAGCGACATCATATTTCCTAAACCAATATAATAATAAATTCCTGGTTGCCATTGATAAAGGACGTAATAATACTTGAAAATCTGCCAAAGTTTTTATTAACCAAGCTTGTTCTATTAGAGCAACACTAAGTTTTTCATCATTTAACAATTTATTTAGTTCATCGCCTAACATTGGCAGCGAATCTTGTTCTAAAAAATTGGATAATTCAGCTTCAGATAATAAATTACTAGCTAAGATAGAAACTCTGGCATTAAGATAAGCATAGTTATCCATTGCTTTTTACCTGCATGATTATCTGCACTGCTGCTTCCAAGGCTTTTTGTTGATTATCAATTGCAAGCTCACGTAAATTAGTTTTACGTTCTTCATAACGTTTGTTAAGTTCGGCAATACTTTGGACAGCACGTTCTTCTGCTTTCTGCATAAATTCAGCATGTATATCTGGAATTTTAGTTTTAAACTGTTGTTCTGCCTGATGAGTTTCAGTTAAAGCTTGCTGAATAATTTGCTCTTTTTCTGCTTTAGACTTAGTAACTAATTGTTCTGCTTCAGTTTCAACAATAAGTAATCGTTTTAATGTATCTTCCATGGATATATCCTGTTAAATGAATGTATAGCATTTCCCGATTTAGTTAAATACAACTTCCCCTAATCCCCTCCTTAAATAAGGAGGGGACGAAAGGGGTGGTTTATGTACTTTATACAAATGGGAAATGCTATACATTAAAATATTGTATTTTAGTAGCTAAATTATTCAGTTTAAATTCATGCCAATAAACTAGATATCTTTCCTAAATAACGAAAGTAATATAGTTATGTATGATTGTATTAATGACGTGGAATTGACTATACAATTTTACGGATTTTTTGTAGGATGTAATGAGTTTACGAATTACATCTTGATGCAATTCATTCTGCATCCTACATTTATACCATTAATTTAGGAAAAATATTTACTATTCTATTTTATAGATATTTGCTTTCTGCACTGATGGCTCTCGGCGTATTGTGCGTAAAAAAGCTATAACCTGTAAAATTAAAATTAAACTAAACGGAATTGCTCCAGAAATTGCCATGGCTTTAGCGACTGTGACTGAACCAGTAAACAAAGTACCAGCTGTAATTACTCCAATCAATACTCCCCAAATTAATTTTAACCTAGTAGATGGATTTAAGTTGCCTTTAGAAGTCATCATGCTAACCACAAAAGTCCCTGAATCAGCACTAGTAACAAGAAATATAAAAATTAGGATTAATGTCAATCCACTTAGTATTTCGGACAGAGGAAACCAAGTAAACAATGCAAATAATGCTTTGGACACATCTTCTAACACTAAATCAGCCATCCCACCGCCTCCAAACATTTCGATATAAATAGCTGAGCCTCCAAATGCGGCAAACCATAAGATGGAAAATAGAGTAGGGATTAAAATTACCCCAATCACAAATTCTCTGATAGTACGGCCACGACTAATTCTAGCGATGAATATTCCTACAAACGGTCCCCACGCCAACCACCAAATTAAATAAGTTAAAGTCCAACCTGAAGTCCAACTTGATAGGTCTTTATAAGGATAAAGTTTGAAGGACATGTTGATTAATTGACTGAAATAATCTCCAATCGAGGTAACAAAAACTTCCATGATAAAACGGGTTGGTCCAGCTAAAATGATCAGCATTAAGATTGATATAGCAATGATCATATTTATATTACTGAGAATTTTAATCCCCTTATCCAATCCGGTACTAGCAGAAATTAAAAACATGACGGTCATCAAACTTAAAATTATGAGGCTTACTCCATCAGTAGCTGGTATACTAAAAACTTCTCCTAATCCAGCTCTAACTTGTAATACACCCATAGTTAAAGAACCAGCCAGACCAAAAATTACTGCCAAAACTCCAATTATATCCGCAGCATGGCATACAATCGGATATTTACAACCAAATTCATATCTGATAGGGCTAGAAATTAATGGTGGAGTGTCTTTGCGAAAACTAAAATAAGCAATAACCAATGCACAGATGGCATAAATTGACCAAGCGTGTAATCCCCAATGTAAATTAGTAATTACCATTGCGAACCTTGCTGCTTCTGCGGTTTTGCCTTCCATACCAGGTGGAGACAAATAATGAAACATTGGTTCTGCAACTCCCCAAAATATTAATCCTGCTCCCATTCCAGCAGCAAATAACATAGATAACCATGAAATATTAGAAAATTCAGGTCTATCCTCATCTTTTCCTAGACGAATATGAGCATAAGGTCCAAATGCCATATAAGCCCCTAAAATTAAAAAACTAGTACATAAAATCAAAAAGAACCAGTCGAGAGTTTTTAATGCAAAACCAGTCATTCCTAAGGCTGCACTGGCCATTGTGTCAGGTGCTATAACACCCCAAACCGCAATAACACTACATAATACAATTGATATTAAAAAAACTAAGTTATTTTTCATGTATTTAGGTAAGCTTAATGATTGTAAGCAAAATATAATTAATTATTGCATAAATATGCTAAATTTTAAGTATGATGTATTATAACCCTTTTCAAAAGCATATTCTCCTAAGAAACATATATAAGCTAAGGCAACAAATATCATGAGACGAGAAACACGTTCAGAATTACTCACACAGGGATTAACCAGATAATATCCAAAAACTAATCATGAAAATCCAAAAATATTGTGAATCATGATTAAGACAAATGTAATATTTATCAGTATCCCATTTTAGGGGATTATTTACAATATATTCTGATACTTGATTATGAAAGTCTTCATTACGAATAATAATTTCATAGTAATTGCGTTGCCATAATTTTCTGTTGAAACGTTGCCAATTACAATTTTTTACACCTCTGATATATTCATTGGTTGACATTGTTTTGAACCATTGTATTACATAATGCAATGATGAAATTGAACCATTTTGTGGATACGAATCACGAATCTTTTTGTAGGGACGAACCTATGTGTTCGCCCTCATTGTTGCGAGAAGGGCAGACACCTTTTAAAGAAGGGCAGACATCTTTTAAAGAAGGGCGACACATAGGTCTGCCCCTACACTTGATAGAACTTTAAAAAGAATGAATATAACTTGAAAACATTATTTGAATGTTGTTATTTTAGATAATGCTAGAGTTCATTATAATGAGGAAACTATAGCTATGATTGTGAAACTACCGGGGCTAGAATCATTGCCTCCATATTCGCCTGAGCTTAATCCTATTGAAAATATTTGGGCTAAAACCAAAAGTTATCTTAAAAAAGTTCCTTATCAGTAGAAAAGCCAATCTATTAGCACAAGACATAGTACGTTTTGATGAAACCTGGATACGAGTTGGAGGTAAATTGCATTGGCTACACACAGCTTCAACCCATCTGTTCATACATGGTGGTAAAGATGCCTAAGTGAAGCATCTATACTTAA
>JASFYV010000033.1:0-6593 GCA_045046925.1 Candidatus Marithrix sp.
TTTAACCACATGCGTTGAGCTTTAGATAGTTTATCTTTTGGGTTAATTTCTTGCTTTGGTTTAAATTTTCAACAAATTCATTTATTCATTGGTTTACTATAAACCAGCCAATCTTTTAGTTATACCAATCCATTTCATTATTTATTATCTCCATAAAATATAATAGATAATATCCCATATAGGAATGAGAATTTAACAAAATCCAAATTAAGACCTGGCAGGTTTTGGAAACCTGCCAGGTCTGCTTTAAAACTTTAAGCAATTAATAGATAATATTTATTTTGAATTTCATTAAGAATTAAAAATTGCTATTCCCACTCAATCGTAGCAGGTGGTTTACTTGAAATATCATAACTAACCCTAGATATACCAACAACTTCATTGATAATTCGATTAGATACGATTTCTAACAATGAATAAGGTAAATGAGCCCAACGAGCTGTCATAAAATCAATAGTTTCCACCGCTCTCAATGCAACCACATAATCATAATGACGAGCATCTCCCATAACTCCAACTGATTTTACTGGTAAAAAAACGGTAAATGCTTGGCTTACCTTATCATACCAACCTTGACTGCGTAATTCTTCGATAAATATTGCATCAGCTTGCCGAAGAATATCAGCATAAGTTTTCTTAACTTCACCTAAAATTCGCACTCCTAAACCAGGGCCAGGAAACGGATGACGATATACCATTTCTGCTGGTAAACCTAATTCAACCCCAATTTTACGCACTTCATCTTTAAATAATTCTCGTAATGGTTCTACCAACTTAAGCTGCATATTTTCTGGTAAACCACCAACATTATGATGGGATTTAATAACATGAGCTTTACCAAACTTACTAGCAGCAGATTCTATTACGTCTGGATAAATTGTACCTTGAGCTAAAAATTGTACTTCTGTAGACAGCTTATTAGCTTCTTCTTCAAAAATTTTGATAAACAGATTACCAATAACTTTACGTTTTTGTTCTGGATCAGAAACTCCTTGTAATGCAGTTAGAAATCTAGTTTCTGCTTGTACGTGAATTACTTGTACTCCTAAATGTTGAGCAAAAGTATTCATAACTTGTTCAGCTTCATTTAAACGCAACAAACCATTGTCAACAAATACACAAATTAATTGACTACCTATAGCACGATGCAACAATGCTGCTACTACTGAAGAATCAACTCCACCTGATAAAGCTAATAATACCTTACTACCACCAACTTTGGCTTGCATTTGAGCAATACTATCTTCAATAATATTAGTTGCTGTCCATAATTTTTCACAACCACAAATTTCATAGATAAAACATTGTAAAATAATAGAACCTTGTGCAGTGTGAGTTACTTCTGGATGAAATTGTAAACCATAAAATTTACGTTTTTCATCAGCCATAACCGCAATGGGAGCATTGTCTGTCGCAGCAATTACTTCAAATCCTGCTGGTAATTCGCTTACTTTATCGCCATGGCTCATCCATACATCTAATAAAGCATGTTCGTCAGAATTAGTAATATCTTTAATTGACTGTAATAATTGTGAATTATTTTTTATTTTAACTTGAGCGTAGCCAAATTCACGTTGGTCGGAACTAATAACCTTGCCGCCTAACTGTAATGCCATCGTGTGCATGCCATAGCAAATACCTAAAATTGGAATCCCTAAGGTAAATACACAATCTGGAGCTGATAATTTTATTTTAATGTCATTAACTGATTCTGGACTACCGGATAATATAATGCCTTGTGGTTGAAAATCCTTGATAGCTTGCTCAGGAACATCATATGGATAAATTTCACAATATACTTGGCTTTCTCGTACTCGACGAGCGATAAGTTGAGTGTATTGAGAACCAAAATCAAGAATTAGAATACGAGAAGTGTGGATGTTTTGCATGGATTAATTGGTATTTAGAGAAGTGGCAAATTGGTAAATTTAAAAAAATATTAATTCAATGAAAATTATATAGTTATTTAAATCAGTTGTCATTCCCACGAAAGCATGTTCTCATAAAAATGGGAATAGGAATCTAGTGATCTATTCCTAGATTATGTATGAGAATGACAGAATTTTATAAGGACTTTATTAGGTATCAATCAAACATAATTTGTATTCTAATATATATCTCAAAGCTGGTAAAACTGCTTTTAATGAACTACAAATTTTGAAAGTTGTACAACTAATTTATTAGACATTTTTCCTAAATAACGATATAAGACATATGTGGTTGTAATAACAGCATGAAACCTACCACAGCAGGTTAATTACCATATTTTATGTAGGATGTAATGAGTAGTTTACGAATTACATCTTTCGAGTCACATTAGATACACGATTTATGCAATTCATATTTCATTGCATCCTACATTTATATACCCTTATTTAAGAAAGATGTCCATTCTAAAGGAATCATCACCTAACTGATGTACCAATACGGCCTTGTAAATCCTTATAAATTTCTTCTAAAATAGCTGTATCATAACCAGTAATCCAAGCACTATTTTCAAATAATTGAGCTTCAGTTTTAAGTTTGGTAGTATGCCAAACATTACCCAACATCTTAATAATTACTCGACTACGATATTTATTATTCTCATCTGGCAACATATATTTCCAAGAAGTACGGATATAACCACTAGTTTTATCTAATACTTCTAAATCATATTTTTCTGATAATATATCGACTACTCTTCGCCAAACTTCTTTGTTTTTATCTGTAAATACACCATAGCGACTATGCAAATAAATTGATTTCCAAACACCAGCTTCATCATGACTTTCGACAAAAGTTGGCGGTTTAGTAGTAGCACAGGATAATAAAAGACTGGTGATAATAATTAGTTTAATTAGTTTCATATATTATGATTAGGTATGAGACCTAACCTCCAAAAGTTAAATTGGTACTAATTTGCCTAACGGTAAGAACGTAGATAATTCCATTCAAAGAAACGTTTAGCCCAGTTAAACATTTTCATTTTAGGCAGCATTATAGTATGTTTAGGACTACGATATACTAACATTCCTTGATTAAGAGTATCAACAATACAAATTAGTTCAGGATTAAATTTACTATTAGGTTCTAGACCTTTTTGGGTAGCTAATAAATTTTTAGCAGCAGTTTCTGCTTGTAAATCAGCCATATGAGCTTGTTTTGGTAACCATTGTGGGCCAGGATGATTACCACAATCACCAACTGCATAAATATCTTTGAATCCAACAACTTGACAATGAGCATCGGCTTTAATAAAACCACCTTCTGATAGAGGTAAGCCACTATTTGGTAGCCATGTTGGACCAGTCATGCCAGGCATAAACATTGTTAAATCACTAGCTATATCCTCAGCTTCAGTATGAACCATTCCGGTACTGAAACCTTTCATTTTATTACCTAGATAAGTGGTAATTTGGTGTTTTTTCATTTCATCAAGCAAGGCTTTAACAGCTTTTTCACCCAATCGCTTACCAGGTTCAGGAGCTGGACTAAAAAATACTAATTTAAATTTATCTCGACGTTTTTGTTTACGCAATAAAGTATCCATGCCAAACAAAAATTCAAATATAGGCCCACCACGCATTGCAATTGGCTCTTTAGGATTACTGGCAAAACCAAATGCTAATGTGCCACTATCAAGTTTAGCTAGATCATCAGTATATTTTTTTACTGGTTCATAACCTTCACATGGGATGCAAACATCATCTATACCAGGTAATTTACGAATAAAACGACTTCCAGAAGCGATTATAAGCCCATCAAAATCAATTGTACCATTATCAGTTTGTATTTGTTTTTTAACTGGGTCAAGACCGGTAACATTTGCTTGATGATGTTGCACGTTATGATCTTTAAAAAAACCATTTAATGGGATAGTTAAATCATCTTCAGTACGTAAGCCAGCCGGTATCCAAATCAGGCTAGGATAATAAAATAATATTGGGCGTGGTGAAATTAGAGTGATAGTTCCTTGATGACCTTGACGGCGTAGTGTTTTAACTGCTGTTAATCCGCCAAATCCGGAACCAATGATAACTATTTTAGTCATTTTGTTTGCCTGTTATTCTGGATTTAATTGTCATATTTTAACATGAATTCAATTCTGTGCATGATTTAGTTGTTAATAACAATTATTAGAGAGCATGATATTTTTATTTGGAACATCTACTGAATACTTTGGAGTTTCCAATAAAATATTAGTTAGTAATAAACCACTTGGCAGTAAATCATCTGATACGTTGGAAGTACCTTCGCTAAATACAGTGATAAAACTACTAATGTTGTCTGCAATTCTGGAATTACAAGGAGTTTTTAATTGACTGGACATATCTTTAAATTCTACTGATAAAGCTAATAATTCTCCACTTATATCTCCACTTGGTGAGCTGATAAATATATTGCCATCTACTCCTTTGCGGGAAGAAGCATCAATAATACTTTTTTGAGATAATGTGACATTGTCAGCAATGATGGTAATATTTCCACCATGCCCTGCGTCTGCCTGAGCTTTAATAACACCTTTATTCAATGTCATATGAACTGGATTAGTAATATGAATATTACCACCATTACTAACTCCACCTCTGACACTAGTAATTATTTGGCCTTTCCTTAAATATACTGATTCTGGGCTAGTTACAATAACATCACCACCACCAGCATTAGCTGCTGAAGTAGATATTATGCCACCTTCAATCAATTTAAGTTCTTTGGCTTGGATTATAATATGGCCTGCATGACCTGCCGAAGTTAAGGAATTTGTAGAACTACTAGTAACAGAGCTGGAAAAATTATCTGAAAATTTACCTTTTACTACTAATGAATCGGTATTTATTTGAATAGAACCACCTTTGCCAGTATTGGCAGTATCACTATTAATCTGTCCGCCATTTATCAGATTCACTTTACCAGCGGTTAATTCTATATTTCCAGCTTTGCCAGAACCTCTTGAAATTGCAATGATTACGCTAGGTAATAGTTCATCTAAACCTATTTGTTGATTTATTAGTCTAGGTATCTCATATCCATCTGATATTGTTAAACTGTCAGTGGCTTTAATAAATGTATTACCAGCATCGCCTGGTCCAAAAGTTACATTTCTAATCGAACCACCTTTATCTAAAATAATCTGTTTGGCTTGTATATTAATATGACCACCATTGCCGGCATTATTATCCTTGCTAAGTGTACTAGTAGAAATACTACTAGCAATACCATCTTTATATTGTCCTGTAATTTTTAGAAGATCAGTAACTTCAAGAAAAATATCTCCGGCTTTTCCTGAACCAAAAGTTGCACTATTAATAGAACCACCTTTATCTGTAGTAATCTTATTAGCTTGTATATTAATATTGCCGCCATTACCAGAATTATCATCTTTACCAAGTGTATTAGTAGAAATAGCACTAGCAATATCATTTTTATATCGTCCTATTATCTTAAGAAGACCACTAACTTTTATAGAAATATCTCCTGCTTTACCTATATAACTAGTACTATCAATAATACCGCCTTTTTCAAGTTCTATCTGACCAGCTTCTATTTTAATGTTTCCACTATTTCCACCCCCAGAAGTAATACCATAACTTTGTAAAATTGGTGAATTTGTGAAAGAAATAGTCATAATTCCACTAGAAAAACTGAAATCTTTACCAAAGAATTTAATTCCAGATATTTTTAAAGAATCGTGTACTTTAATGTTAATGGAAGCACCATATTTAGCTCCAAAAGTAATAGTTGCTATTGATGCACTATCTATAAGTGTTAATTGGTCTGCTTCTATCGAAATTGAACCGGAATTATTTCTTTCAAGATTTGGACTTGTGTTCATAACTATACTTTCAATACCACTATTTTTACCAAGTTTCGGTATAATTTCCCCTAAAAATATTAAATTATCCTCTATTTTAATATTAATAGTTGCAGAATCTCCACTACCAATTACATTGCCTGAAATTGTTGCTCCACCACTTGCATGCATTTGTTTAGCTTGTAAATTTATAGTGCTACTACGACCAGTTCCTAGTGTATCTGTATTTATACCAGCATAATTTTCCCCACCTTGCATAATAAAATTATCTACTTTTATATCTATTAATTCCCCGTTTTGATTTCCTAAAGTTTGGCTTTCAAGATAGCTATTGATTAGTTTTAGTTTTCCTGCTCTAATAAAAATACTACCACCACCTTCGCCATTTACATTAATATCAGTATTATGAACAGTAATTTGACCACCATTACCAATAAGCTCGATATTAGATTCAGTCAATAATATTTCACCTTGAGAAGCTATGCTTGCTAAATTAATTTGTCCAGATTCTGCACTTAATTGATTGCTATAAATTGGGATTTTAAAATTAAAATTCATTACTGAATCTGCATATTTTCTGAATTGTTGTTTATCATATTCATCAAATACTAATTCGCCACTTAACTGTAAATCTCCACCAATCATGGATAAAGTTTTGTCTTCAGAAACAGATAAATTACTATTTCTAATAGTTATTGAAGCTGGAGAATTAGTCAAAAAACCAAATGCTTCTATTGGTGCAATGGTTAATAAACTATCATTGATATTACGAGCATCAAAGCGTCCATTTTCTCCCAAA
>JASFYV010000034.1:0-13052 GCA_045046925.1 Candidatus Marithrix sp.
AGTTCACTTCTAAGGGCGAACACATAGGTTCGCCCCTACCATAATATATTGTGTAGGGGCAGACCTGCGTGTCTGCCCTTAACTAAGTTAAGAGAAATTAGTAATCTATGCGTAATTTAATTAAGAATTAAGATTATATGTAATACTTACTTATATTTGACATTTTCCATAAAATTGTTTTTAATAACAATAAGCCTATTTACACCAATACCATTATGAATAACCGAATAATATTTATTTGCATTATCTTATTTACTTTTAACTCATATGCTGCCGACGAAGAAGATAACACTGTACCAACACCAACCAATACTGATTCATTATATGTAGAAGGTTTTTATGCCGCTTTAACGGAAACTATGGAATATTGCAAAAATAATCCAGAAGCTTGTGGTATTTCAATTAATTCTACTAATGATATTAATGAGGAAGATATAAAGGCAGAATGTAGAGAATTTCCTGAATCTTGTGGTATTCAACGTGGGCCTAATGATGATGGCTCTACTGAAGAAGGAATTGCCCAATGTCAAGCTGATCCAAATTCTTGTGATATAGCAACTAATGATGATGGTTCTATCGAAGAAGGCAAACAACAATGTAAGACCGATCCAGAATCCTGTGGTATCGAGCTTGAGCCAAATACTGATGGTTCTACAGCAGAAGGCCGTCAACAATGTCAAGATTCCCCTGATGACTGTGGAATAACAGTGTATCAAAATACTGATGGCTCTATTGCTGATGGCATGGCACAATGTCAAGATGATCCAAGTTCCTGTGGAATTACAGTAGATTACAATACAGATGGTTCTACTGAACTAGGTATTCAAAAATGTCAAACTGATCCAGGTGCTTATGGAATTATTGTTAACCCTAATATCAATCAAGCTATTCAAGAAACTATTTCACAATGTAAACAAAATCCAAGTTCTTGCGGCATAGATAGCAATGAATGTCCAACTCAAGTTCCTGATACTGCCTGCAATCCATTGCGAGTGCATGGCTTTTTTTCGTTATCTGATGGAAGTTTATCAATACCAGCTATTGATGTAGCAAGTGCATTTGACAGCAGCGTAACTACTTATGAAGTCAAAATGAAAATGATTCCCGGTCAAAAATCACTGTCATTTTCAGTTTTGGATGTTTTTCCAATTGAGGAACAAAATAGCTGTCCTAAATAAATTAAATAGGATGTAAAACATAGAGACAAGGCATGCCTTGTCTCTACAATTTAGATTCGTTAAACATAAATCCCTTTAACCCCATCAGAGCTAACTTGAATTTTAGTTATTTTACCGAGTTTATCAAATTGTTGATGTAATTTATCATCTATATTCTTGTCACATAAAAGTAAGAAGTATCCACCACCACCAGCACCACTTAGTTTAACCGCATGTATCATTGGATTGTTGGAGAATAAATCATCCATTTGTTTGATTTTTGGACTGCCATCTATCAAATTTGAAGTAGTTTTCTTTTGTTGCCAACCTTGATTAAAAATAGCTTCAAAAGTTTGATAATCTTCAGCTTCAATAGCTTGTTCCATCTGATCTACCAAAGGTAACAACGCAGCACTTTTATCTATATTTACACTTTGTAAAACTTGAGTAGAACTACGTCTGATACCAGTATTAACCAAGTACATATCATATCTTTCTAAAAATGCTACATCCAAATAGCGAAATAATGGTCGGCGTTCTTTATGAAAATCAATCCGTTTAAAACCTCCAATACCTGAACCATATTCATCTTGATAGCCAGTTAATGGATTAAATTTTCGTTCTAAATCCAGTGCAATACGACATATTTCAGAATCTGATAGATTAATATCTTTATACATAGAAACGGCTTTTACCATCGCTATAGTATACGACGACGATGAGGCTAAACCAGAACCTTCTGATAAAATATCCGTATTAAAAGTTACTGTGATTGGATTGACATTAAAATAAACTAATGCTTCACGTGCTATATCATTTTTAATTTCTGCCGCAGTATCAACCTCTTCTTTTTTGGAATAGTTGATAATATATTTATCAGTATGATTTTCGTGAATAGTAATATAGGTATAAAGAGTAGAAGGAAAACTAATTACACTGCCACGTTCATATTTGTCAATAAAAGCTTGTAAATCAGTAGAACCTCCAACGAGAGAAACTCGCAGAGGGCATTTTGCTATAATCATAATGTTTTTAAATAAAGCTAGGTAGAACCAAGTGAAATTCTAAAGGAGTTAATGTTACTCAGAAGGCTACCTACCTCTACAATTAGAGGAGTTCACTTCTAAGGGCGAACACATAGGTTCGCCCCTACCATGAAATATGATTGTGTAGGGGCAGACCTGCGTGTCTGCCCTTAAAGTAATCTATCTGCGTAACATCACTAATTCACAATTAAATATTTAGAAAAAATCCCGAACATCTAGTAAATAAAGTAGGAATCAAGCTACATTTTATGTGGTCTATTTGGGAATTTTCGAACTAACTTATGTTTTAATTCTTGGCATTGTTCACGTACTTTTCTCATTTCTGCTTCCCATTTTTTACATTCATCTGGGTTATCTTTACACCATTGTTCTTGTTGTTGTTGCAAGTTCTTTTTTCCTGCTTTCCTGAGTTGCTGTTGTCGTTGTTTGAATTTACGAGTTAATTCAGCACATTGAGATTGATCAGCTTTGCATTGACGTTTTAATTCCCTTCTTTCTTCCATTTGTAGGCGTTTTTTATATCGTCTTTCTTTACACCATTCGGGATCAGCAATACAACGTTGACGCACTGCCTCTTTTCGATTAGCTTTTCTTTGACATTCTTGTTCACTTTTTACACAGTCAGGATCAAGCATTGCATCTTTAGCTTCGGCTGTCATGGGAAGCCAAATTAATGGTAGTAATAGTAATAAATTAAAAATTTTCATTGGATACCTCAATTGGTTGATTATCTAGTAAAACTTGTTGTTTGTATAACTTTAAGCGTTCTTCTGCAAACCAGTGGATAGCTTGTGGATAAATACGGTGTTCTTCATTCAAAACTCGTGCCGCTAAAATATCTTCATCGTCATTAGCGAAAACAGGAACTTGAGCTTGAATAATGATTGGGCCGGCATCTAATTCTGCGGTGACAAAATGTACACTAGCACCATGTTGTTTAACTTTTGCTGCTAATGCTCGTTTGTGAGTATGTAAACCTTTAAACTCTGGTAATAGGGAAGGATGAATATTAATTATACGTCCTTGATAATGATTTACAAATTCTGGACTGAGAATACGCATAAAACCAGCCAATACAACTAGTTTAGGTTGGTATTTATCGATACAGGTTTGTAAAGCTTGATCAAATTCTAGCTTGGTAGTAAATTTGTCTAGTACCTCTGTTGTAATATTAGCTTGTTCGGCATAAAGCAGGCCACCAGCTTTGGGTTTATTGCTGATAACTGCTTTTATTTCTACTAGTGGGTCTTGGGCATCGATGATAGCTTTTAAATTGCTACCACGCCCAGAGATTAATACAACTATTGGTAATTTTTTCATCATTGGTAATTTATCGAAATAGATTGTATTATATCAACCTTACGGAATTAATAATTCATGCTATCTGCTGTAAAATCAACTGTGGCCAATTTCCAAATGCAATAGATAACTGTGAAAATATAGAGTTTAGCTAATAAATTTCCTTTAATAATATTTTCTTGAGCAGCAACTTGCAATGGCACAATATCATCATTTTTACTACCTTGAACACTGCGTATTTCAGTCATCATCTTAAAATCCATTTTGCCATAAATATTGACTTCAATAAATTCATCTTTCTTAAGTAATGTCATCAATAAAAACAAATATGTTAAAGTATACAGTATTATAGAAAAATGAACCAGAGATAAAGAAATGAAAAAACGATACAGAGTAACAGAAAAAGATAATAGGCTATTTATAGAATATAATAATATATAGCATTTCCCAATTTAGTGAAGTACAACCACCCTTCGCTATCCTCCTAATTTAGGAGTGATGGAGGAGATATACAAAAATAATATATAGACACAAAACAGGAATATCACATACAATGGATAACACCACATTTCATAAGTTCAAAAAGATAAAATAATTAATTACTATTGATTACAAAATTTTATATCAACCTCCTTATTCGTTGGATTTAAATCCAATTGAATAGCAATTGGCGATAAGCAAAATTTAGAAAATATAAATTCAAAATATTTCATGAAACAACCGATTATGCTTTTATTGTCTAAATAAAATTAGAATTTACTATAAACGATTTCACACAATATTTTAAATCATAAAAATTAATGATGTTCAAAATAAAAGAAGAATATTTTAAGCATAATCAAAATATATTTGAAAAAGAGATTGGTCATATTAATAATATTAATTTCATTAAAGAAAAACTATTATGTAACGGGTGTGCAACCTGTGATGCTATTTGCCCAAATGATGCTATAACTATGTTGTATGATGATAAAGTTGGAGTATATGAACCAGTTATAGATAGTAATAAATGTGAAAATTGCCAATTATGCGTAATTGTATGTCCTGGATTTCAGTTTGATCTTCAAGAATTAATGAAAGCATCAAAAAATCTTAATTTTAATAAATATATTGGACCATATAAAAATATCTGGAGAGCTTATTCCAAAGATAATAAAATTAGACAAAATGCTTCATCTGGAGGAATAATCACTCAAACCCTTAAGTTTTTGCTTGAATCTGGCAAGGTAGATGGAGCAATAATAACTCGTATGGATAAAAATAATCCGTTAGAAACTGATACTTATATTGCTTGGAAAGTTGAAGACTTATTTGCTTCACAAAAATCTCATTATACTCCTACCCCACTTAACTCGATATTAAAACCAATAATCAGAGATAAATATATTAATAAACGATTTGCTTATGTTGGTTTGCCTTCACATGTTCAAGGATTAAGAAAAATCCAACGGCTTGTACCAGATATGGTTGATAAAATTCCTTATGTATTTTCATTATTTACAGCTCATATACCAACTCGCA
Organism: Candidatus Marithrix sp.; assembly: GCA_045046925.1. Taxonomy (GTDB): domain Bacteria; phylum Pseudomonadota; class Gammaproteobacteria; order Beggiatoales; family Beggiatoaceae; genus DRQV01. The sequence goes on from JASFYV010000034.1 coordinate 5,024, forward strand.
AATTAACAGAGTTTATTTTGTATAAAGAAAATATCTCAGTTCAAGATGTAAAAAAAATTGAATATCGTGGTGGTGGCAATCCAGGCAGAATGCGAATTTTATTGAAAACTGGAGAAGAAAAGTTTGTACCACATTTAAAATGGTATTATTTTGAACATGCTTTTCCTATATTTTTCTTCTCTCCTAGCGAATGGCTTTATTTTGATAAATTAAGTCAATGGGCAGATTGTAGTATGGGAGATAATTGGCAAAATGGATTAGCCGAACAGAATGGAGCGTCAACTGTAATTACAAGAAATGATACTGTTGATGAATTGTTAAGAGAAATGATTGATAAAGGTATTATTAAAGCATTTCCAATGACAACTGATGACCTGATAACTGATCAAAAGTTAAAAAGTAGGTTAAATATAGGAATAAGACATAAAGTATGGAATCTATTAGGTAATAACGTACCTAGTATTTATCCTGAATTATCAATAAAATGGAACTCATTAGTACGCACATTACGTTGGGCATTATATATTAAATGGCTTTATCGACCAATATCATTCTTTTGGTTAGACAAGATAATCAAGATAGATTATGTAGTTAGAAAAAAAATATACGGAACAATTTTTAAATTAATTCGATATCTTGTTCTAATATTAAAAGGAATAATCCCATTAAAAAATGATTTTCCTACTCGTTCAAAAAAATATAAGGTATTAATATTAGGAAGATATGAGGAAAAACAAATAGCTGATGAACTAATAGCTTATCTAAAAAATGAGTTATCAAACGATTTGGAAATTGTTTTATTAGCCCCAAACCCATTAACAACTATTGAAACTTATACAGAACGGTCGATAAAAAATATTAGAAGAATTAATCTTACTTCTAAGTTTTTAGTCTTTGGTCATATCTTAACTTCAATAGTAGTAAATGGAATAATAGTTGGGGCTTTATGTCAAAGATATGGAATTAGGCTAAGACTTTGGACAACAGGTCGTCATCTTTTAGATGAACTTGTTACATCAGATGTTATTTTTAATATTGCTGATAATAATAGTACAACAAGAAATAAATTAATCAGACAATGCACTATTTATTTAGCTGCTAAATTATTGAATAAAAAGGTTATATTATCTGGTAAAATAATAGGACCATATAATGGCTGGTTTGATAAATTTTATACTAAATTAGCTTTGAATACAGTGCATTTAATAACGCTTTGTGATAAAAAATTTTCTCAACAACAACTTATAGATATTGGAGTAAATAAACCAATTATTAGGAGTACTGTTAATGATGCTTATGTATTACCAGCTATATCGATACAAGAAGCAAAAGAAATATTAGCTCAAGAAACTGGTATCACTTCTATTTCAGAAGTATTTTTAGTATTTATGAATTTAAATGGTTCTTTAAAACTATGCAAGGAAGAAAATAATGAAGTTGTAACACTAGCAAAGATAGCTGACAAATTAGTGACCGAGTTTAATGCTACTGTAATATTATTACCAACGAATTATAACATTGGGGATGATGATAGAGATATACATAGTGATATCGTTAATTTAGTTAATAATAAGGAAAATATATACACACTCACTAAAGAATATAACACAACACAATTAAAGGGTATTATTGGCCTAGGTAGTATGACAATTGGAGTAAGATATAATTTTAATATGTTCGCTGCATCTGTAAATATTCCGTTTTTTGGATTGGCTAGTGGAGAATATCAATTGGAAAAATTGAGAGGATTGATTGATATATATGGAATATCACAATATTTTATTGAAGATAATATTAAATATATATCCATTGAACAAATTTGGCCGAAAATTATATATTTTATAAAATCTAAGGAAAACATTAAAAAACAGCTATTAATTATTAATAACAAATCACTAAAAAATAGAGATATTGCTATTAATGAATTGATATTTTTATTAAAAAATAAGGATTATTAGTGGTAATCTGGCACAAAGTAATGAAGTATTATATTCAAATATTACACTTAGCTTCAATTATCGTAAAATTTTCTGTTTCTGTTCGTAAGTATTTAGAGTTTGTATTACTTTTACTGGAGTTATGTCACGTAGGCATTTCAAGTGTTTTTTAGGGCAGGTGCGTTTATAACATGGGCTACATTTTAACTTTAATGAGATAATGCGAGCCTGATTGCTTAGGGGAGGAGTCATATTTGGACTAGAAGAGCCAAATAATGCGATTAAAGGTTTATTTAAAGCAGCAGCAATGTGCATCAAACCAGAATCATTACTTATTACAGCTTTAGAGATAGATAATAAATCTACCACATCTGGCAAAGTAGTTTTACCACATAAATTAATACAGTTTTCTCCAACTACACTTTGAATTTCAGCACCTAACAACACTTCTTTTTTAGAACCAAAAACCCAGACTTGCCAACCTTTAGATATTTTATATTTAGCACAAGCTACATAATTTTCTATCGGCCATTGTTTAGCAGACCCATATTCAGCTCCTGGACATAAAGCTAGTATTGGTTTTTCAGAGATATTAGTTAAACCAATCCGTTGCAAAGTTTTTTTAACTGTTCCATGACTCAAAGCAGGTTTTGGTATTACTTTACCTGCTCTTAAATCTCCTTTAGGTAAACCCAAAGCAACATATTGTGATACAGTTTTCGTAAAAGTTTTTTTACGGATATCATTGAGTAAACGATAACGCATTTCTCCTAAATATCCAGTACATTGCGGGATTTTAGCAAAAAAAGGAATCAGGGCTGATTTCCAAGAATTGGGTAATACAATTGCTTGTTGATAGTGATAAGTTTGCATTTCCAAACCTAATCGTTTTCGTGCTTGCCAATTTAGTTTGCCATGTTCAAGATTATGATGCAACACATAACGTATTTCAGGCATTCTTTTCAATAAGCCTGCACTCCAACTTGGGGTCAAAACATCAATTTTGGCATCTGGTTGTTCACGTTTGATAATTTTTAACAAACTTTGTGCCATCACCATATCTCCAACCCATGATGGACCAATGACTAGGATATTATTTGATTGCATGGAATACCTGAAAATAGTTATCGGAAATTTATTTTGCTTTCATCTTATATTCTGTACCACAGTATGGGCATTTCACCTTATTATTAGAGTTTTTGTTCAGAGGTAAAAAAATGCGTGGATGGGAATTCCACAAACTCATATTTGGCATTGGACAATGTAGTGGTAAATCATTCTCAGTAACATCTTGTTCAGATTTATCGTTTGGAGTATCAGTGCCTATTTTACTCATTATTGCATTCTCTTAAGTGGTAATTAAACAAACGTCAGCCAATCTTTATGTTCAGAATGACGACCATGTACTACATCAAAAAAACAACTTTGTAAACGTTCTGTTATTGGGCCTCTAGTTCCAGAACCAATAGTTCTATTATCTAATTCGCGAATCGGAGTAACTTCAGCGGCACTACCGGTAAAAAATGCTTCGTCAGCAATATATACCTCATCTCGAGTAATGCGTTTCTCACGAATCGTAAAACCCATTTCCGCAGCCAATACAAAAATAGTGGCTCGAGTAATTCCATTGAGAGCCGAAGTTAAATCTGGGGTATAAATAATATCATCTCGGATAATAAAAATATTTTCTCCACTACCTTCAGCAACATAACCTTCATTATCTAATAATAACGCTTCATCATAACCACAAGTTAAAGCTTCCTGCAAAGCTAACATGGAATTCATATAATTGCCATTGGCTTTAGCTTTACACATGGTAATATTCACATGGTGTCTAGTGTAAGAAGAAGTACGAATCCGTATCCCATTTTCTATTGCATCTGGGCCTAAATAAGCTCCCCAATTCCAAGCTGCAACAGTGGTATGGACTTGTAAATTATCAGCTCGTAATCCCATTCCTTCCGAACCATAAAAACACATGGGACGAATATAAGCACTAGCTAAATTATTTTCTCGTACTGAGGCACAACAAGCATCATTAATGGTTTGTTGGTCGTAAAGAATTTTCATACCCAAAATATGGGCTGAATCAAACAAGCGTCTAGTATGTTCTTGTAAGCGAAAAATTGCTGTACCTTGTTCAGTTTGATAAGCACGTAATCCTTCAAATACTCCCATTCCATAATGTAAAGTATGGGTTAATACATGAACTTTAGCATCCCGCCAAGGTACCATCTTGCCATCTAACCAAATTACACCATCACGATCTTCCATACCCATTTTTTCTTTTTTTCCTAAAAAGTTAATCTTCAGTTCAAAACTATTTTACACTATTTTTAGTTTAGTTCAAATTAGATCATAAATATTATAGTAATTCTTAATTAAACATCAATTATTTAATTTTACTGTAATATATTCTAGCTATATATGGATATACTTTGGCAGATTTAATAGATTAAAAACTTATCCAATCATTGATGTAAAGTTCTTCCACCATCAACGGCAATAATTTGGCCAGTAATATACTTTGCATCTCGTATTAAAAATAATACCGTTTTAGCAATATCTTGAGCATCTCCATGGCGTTTCAGAGCAATATTTGCAATAATTTGTTGTTTGGTAGTATCATCTATGTCATTATCTGGCCACATAATTGCCCCTGGGGCTATGGCGTTAACTCTAACTTGTGGGCCTAATTCATTTGCAAGTGTTTTAGTGAGCATTATCAGACCAGCTTTTGCTATGCTGTATACTGAATGTGTTTTTAGTGGACGCAAAGCATGAATATCCGCTAAATTAACAACACAACCGTAAGTTTTTTGTAAATATGGAGCTGCTGCTTGGCAGAGAAAGAATGGTGCTTTTAGGTTAGTTCCCAATAATTCGTCCCAGTCACCTTCTGTTACTTGCTTAATAGGAGTTGGATAAAAACTGGAAGCATTGTTGATTAATACATCTAAACGTCCATAATTTTCTATTACTTGTTTTATGATTTTATCAAGTTGAGTTAAATCACGTATGTTACCAGATAATAACATTACCGATTCAGGTCGTTGCTCATTTAACTCAAGTTGTAAATCTTTAGCAGCCGCTTGAGAATTATGATAATGTAACGCTATTTTCATACCATTAGCATGTAATAAACGTACAATAGCAGCTCCAATACGTTTACTGCTACCAGTAATTAATACTATTTTATCAGTTAGTTGTACTTCAAATAAATTATGCATAGTTTACCTCCACCTCATTCAGATGCTATTCTTCATAGTCAACGTTTAACAACAACAATTATAACAGCTATTGAACAAGCTGGTGGGATTATTCCATTCGACGAATTTATGCGACGAGCATTATATACTCCTGGTCTTGGCTACTATAGTGCTGGAATGCGAAAATTTGGAGCTGATGGCGATTTTGTTACTGCTCCAGAAATAACTCCTTTATTCGCTCAATGTATTGCTCAACAATGTCAGCAAGTATTGGCCGATTTTGAATCAGGAGTAATTTTAGAATTTGGAGCTGGCTCAGGAATAATGGCGGTAGATATTCTCAAAACTTTAGAAGAATTAGATTGTTTACCTGCTCATTATTTTATTTTAGAAGTTAGTTCTGATTTGCAACAACAACAAAAAGCAATGTTTCAGGCTCAAGCTCCTCATTTTTTACCATTAGTAGAATGGCTTTCAAAATTGCCTGCTGAACCTTTACAAGGAGTGATATTGGCTAATGAAGTCATGGATGCTATTCCAATACAGATATTTACTGTACAAGCAGATGATATTTCTGAATCTCATATAGCTTATGCTGATAATTCTTTTCATTGGCAAGAACAAGTAACTTCAAATGAAATGTTGCAACAAGCAGTAACCGATTTAGAGTTACCTGTGGGTTATGTTTCTGAAATAAATTTAGCATTACCAGCTTGGATACAATCAGTAGCTAATATTTTAGAAACAGGTATGGTGCTATTGATAGATTATGGCTTTCCGAACAAAGAGTTTTATCATCCACAACGTAATAAAGGAACTTTAATGTGTCATTATCGGCATCATTCTCATATTGATCCATTAATTTTAGTAGGATTACAAGACATCACTGCTCATATAAATTTCACGGCAGTAGCTGAAGCAGCAGTTGATGCTAATTTACATGTTGCTGGTTATACCACTCAAGCTAATTTTCTGTTGGCTTGTGGTTTGGCTGACATTTTATTTTCTTTAAATCCGGATGATAAACAAAATTATTTAAAACAGGCTCAACAAGTTAAAACTCTAATCTTACCTAGTGAAATGGGAGAATTGTTTAAAGTTATGGCTTTAACTCGAAATTTGGATATACCATTATTGGGATTTTCTAAAGACGAACGCACTAGGCTCTAATCATAATTTTTTTCATGGTATAATTATGATTGGTCTTCCTTTTTTAATGAAGACTGAGTAATAGTTAATATCTTCGCCAATGTCAAAATATTTTGGGAATAAAGTACGATTTCCCGAAATCCTGATATTACTTAGGTTTCGGGAAATCCGCTATGCTCCATTCCCGAAACAACCAGCAATTATGGACTTTACGTAGGATGTAATGAGTTTACGAATTACATCTTGATGCTAAATCCCTCATTAACAATTCTGATTTATAGCATTTTCTAATCAAATAGAGTAATATCAATTAACTAAATGATATTTATATTTAATTAAGAATTAAGCATTCATAATTAAGAGTTATAATAATGGAAATATTTAAAAAATTTAGTATTGAAGCAGCACACCGATTATCAAACGTACCTGCTGGACATAAATGCGGACGTTTGCATGGACATTCATTTCAAATAACTATACATGTATGTTCTGAAGTAGGGTCTAATAATGGTTGGGTTATGGATTTTGCAGATATTAAAACAGTATTTAAGCCTTTATATGAACAGTTAGATCATCATTATTTAAATGAAATTAATGGGTTAGAAAATCCAACTAGTGAAAATTTAGCTGCTTGGATTTGGCAACGGTTAAAACCAAATCTACCAATTTTATGTCAAATAACAATTCAAGAAACCTGCACTAGCGGTTGCATTTATAAAGGAATTTAAGCTCTATGATAGGGATGGTTATTCAATAAGCTCCAAGCTCGATATATTTGTTCAGCAATTATAATTTTAACTAGTTGATGTGGTAAAGTTAATTTCGATAATGACCATTGTTGGGTAGCTCGTTGTTTACATGCTGATGGTAATCCTTCAGGGCCACCTACAAGCAATGCTACTTTTGAATATTCTTGTAACCAATTAGCCAATTTAGTAGATAATTGAGTGCTATCCCAAATTTGGCCTCTTTCATCAAGAGCTATAACCAAAGTATCTGTTCCGATTTTAGCTAACATTTGTTCACCTTCAATTTGTTGCAAACGAACTAAATCAGAATTTTTGGTGCGTTTTTTTAGTGGTATCTGCACCAAGTTTAACTTATAATTAGCTGGTAAACGTTTAGCATATTCATGAAAGCCAGTATCTACCCATGATGGCATTTTCTGCCCAATACAAATCAAATCAATGTGCATATTTTAACCTGAGTTTGTTAAACTAAGCCTGTCAAGTCACCCTGCCAGACTCGTCTTCAAAACGATACGTGAGACTTTCACCTCATACCGCTCCTCTCTATAATAGTGTTGTTTTACTAACTTTTGCAATACTTATAATCTTAGTTATCATACCTTACTCAATGATTTATGAGACTTTTTTATGACTTCCATCATTGCGTATTTTGATGTCATGACAATGACGATGCAACACTTGCAAATTTGTACTTTGCTCATCACCACCACAACTTTTAGGTATAATATGGTCAATTTCCATTACTGAGTCATGTTTAAAAGTCTGTTTACAATGATTGCATATAAATCTTTGCTTAACTAGGCATTTATCTTTCTTAGTTTTGCTAGATTTATTCATTAAGACCTATTCCAATAATCTGTTTGACCATCGAAGATATGGTGCTTACCTTTGATTATGTCTTACAATCTTTGTACTAGACATGTAGTTCATAATTATCAGTTTTAAAAACCCAATTCCTATTTCCTACTTTATTCCAGTACTTAGA
>JASFYV010000035.1:0-11845 GCA_045046925.1 Candidatus Marithrix sp.
ACTCATGAGGCGATAAGTTGGTTAGCAGATTCTGGAATTAAACATTTATTGGTTGATATTATCAATAATTTACTAACTAAAGCCAGAGAGCAAATAGCCAAACAACAATATTCAACTCCAAAAAATAATAATGCTGCTGATACTTTTAAACATATTCTAACAATTGCTCCTGATAATATTAAAGCTAAAAAAGGATTAAAAACAATTGTAAAAAAATATTATGGATTAGCTTTGCGTAGATATAATCAAGGCCGTTATAAGGGCAGTATGACTTGGTTAGAAAGAGGATTACAAGTTTCTTATAATGATCCTGAACTAAATAATTTAAAAAAACAGGTTTTTGAAAAAATTAAATAGTATTTATAGACAAATATTATTTTTTTAACTCTTTAATTAAAAATAAAATAATTAATAAAATAATCCCTGCACCGATGAACATACCAACAAATAATGAATAATCAAAGTAATAGTTGTCCGCATCTGGATCATAAATAGTGCAGAAAAATCGTACTTTACTAAGTAAATCTTCTAAAAATGGTTGATTTGGTTTAGATTGACCTAGTATTAATTGTTTGAGCGGTTCTACTAATAATGGAGTATCAAATACTTCACCATATACTTGCCGATAAACTTTACCATTTCTATCAATTATAGAAGCTTGTACGATATGATCATAACCACGTGGTGAAGGATAAAACCTAAAACCTAAGTCTTTAAGCAGAGCATCAATAGTATTTTTATCAGAACTTAAGTAATACCAATTATTTATGTTTTTAATACCTTGTTGATTTGCAAAATAACGCATAGTTTCTGGATTATCTAACTTGGTATCAAAACCTATAGTTATCACATCAAAACTATCATATCCAAGAGCCTCTTTAGCAATTTTTACTACTCTAGCCAAATTACGGGTAGTCATGGGACAAGTATGATAACAACTGGTATAAACCAAACTTAATACAAAGGGTTTATCACGTTTTAATACAAATGGTTGTTCGTTGCTATCGACTAGAATATAGTTACCAATAGTATTACCAATAGCATCTTGGCTATATTTTAAAGTAGCTTTATAATCAAAGTCTGTTGGTTCTGCTGCGGGTGCAACTATGCTGATAAAAAGAAATAAGCTGGTTAATAATTGCTGCAAAAATTTGAAAAAATAATTTTGGTGTGGTAGAACGGTGAGAAGGAATATATTTAAACCGACTGAATCTGAAGTGCTTTGCATTATAATATCTATTTTTATACTCAATCAGTATACTATTGGACAGTAAACTGGGATTGATGTAATTCGTAAACTCATTACATCCTACATACAGTAATTTTGGTTATGTAATTTTATGCTTTAAAATAGATAGCTAAATTGGTGAGCTTCATCAGCCCACCATGATAATCTTTAGCTTAATTAAAGTGTTCTAGCAACCATCTTTCTTTCATAAATTTCAATCTGATCACCAACTTTAACATCACTGTAATTCTTCACGCCAACACCACATTCCATACCATTCTTAACTTCTTGAACATCCTCTTTAAAACGGCGTAAAGAATCTAATTCACCTTCAAAAATTACCACATTATCCCGCAATACCCGAATCGGACTACTACGTTTAATAATCCCATCCGCCACCATACAACCAGCAACTAGTCCAAATTTAGGAGAACGGAATACTTGTCTAACTTCTGCTAGTCCAATGATTGTTTCTACTTCTTCAGGAGCTAACATACCGCTTAATGCTTTCTTGACTTCATCTATAGCTTCATAAATTATACTATAGTAATGTAAATCAATATCTTCATCTTGAATTAATCGTTTAGCCCCAACATTAGCTCGCACATTAAAACCAATAATAATTGCTCCAGAAGCAACGGCTAAATTTGCATCAGATTCAGTGATACCACCAACTCCACTAGCAACAATATTTACTTGAACTTCATCAGTAGATAATTTAGTTAATGCCTCTGACAAGGCCTCAACTGATCCATGTACATCAGCTTTTAATACAACCTTGAGAGTACTAATTTGACCAGCTTGCATCTGAGCGAACATATTTTCTAACTTAGCAGCCTGTTGACGAGCCAATCTAACATCACGATATTTACCTTGTCTAAATAAAGCAATTTCTCTAGCTTTTCGTTCACTCGGCACTACTACAACTTCATCACCAGCATTTGGAACCCCGGACAAACCTAATACTTCAACTGGTATAGAAGGGCCAGCCTCCGTTATTGGCTTACCATTTTCATTCAACATGGCTCTTACTCGACCAAATTCCCTGCCAGCTAATAAAATATCACCTTTGCCTAATACTCCACTTTGGATTAGAACTGTTGCAATTACTCCACGCCCTTTATCCAAACGAGACTCGACAATTACTCCCGTTGCGTGGCCTTCAGCAACAGTGGTAAGTTCTAACATTTCAGATTGCAATAATATAGCATCTAATAAATCATCAACTCCAACCCCAGTTTTAGCAGATACTGGTATAAATATAGTGTCTCCGCCCCAATCTTCAGGAATAACTTCTTTAGCAACTAATTCTTGTTTTACTCGATCTTGATCAGCATCAGGTTTATCAATTTTATTTAGAGCAACTATCAATGGTACAGAAGCAGCTTTAGCATGTTGAATAGCTTCCATCGTCTGTGGCATAACTCCATCATCGGCAGCAACTACTAAAATTACAATATCAGTTACTTTAGCGCCTCTAGCTCGCATTGCGGTAAAAGCAGCATGGCCTGGTGTATCTAAAAAACATACACTACCTTTTGGAGTATCAACATGATAAGCACCAATATGTTGGGTAATACCACCTGCTTCTCCATCTGCAACTTTAGTTGCTCTAATATAATCTAATAGAGAAGTTTTACCATGATCAACATGACCCATTATGGTAACCACAGGAAAACGGGATACTTGTTTGCCAGACTGCTGACCGGTTTGCATTAAACCAGTTTCTATTTCATTTTCCTTCAACAGTTTAGGAGTGTGACCCATTTCTTCTACGATAATAGCAGCAGTTTCCTGATCTAAAATCTGGTTGATAGTCACCATTGTTCCCATTTTCATGGTAGTTTTGATGACTACAGCTGCTTTTACTGACATTTTTTGGGCTAATTCAGCAACAGTTATAGTTTCTGGTAATAATACCTCATGAATAACAGGTGCTGTTGGTTTGCGAAAGCTTCCATGTTGAAGTTCGGATGGTCTGACGTATTGTTGCTTACCACCTCGTCTTTTTCCTGTATGATCTTTCCTATTGCTTCCTCCTTTACGATCTAATTCTAATCTTCGATTATTAGACTTAGTTTTATCCCCTCGTTTACGCTGTGGAGATGGTTTTTTAAGCGGCTTATCATCTTTTACAGTAGTATCATCTTTCGGATTAGACTTAACAACTGGTTGTTGTTCTTTATCGGTTTTTGCCGTTGGAGTTACTTTATTAGGTTTATCTGAATTAGTTACAGGTTTCTTGGTAGTATTGGTATTAGATTTAGCTGTAACGCTAGTTGCAGTTGTAACATTTTTTTCTGGTTTTACAACTACAGGTTGTACAGGTTCACGCTTTTTAGTTTTAATTTTTACAGTGCCTGAGTCAACTGCTTCATACTTTGTTGGACGTTTTTTAGTCCTAACTTTTATTGTGGTTCCAACTGGTTCTGCTCTCTTAGAATTGGCTGCATTTGACTTAGCTGGATGTTTTTTAATTGCAGATTTGGGAGTTTTTGTAGTAGGTTTTACTTTATCATCTTTTACTACAACTTTAGGAGTTTGCACAGATGTTTCTTTAGCTATAATCTCTTTAACATTATTTTCTTCAGGAATGTTTTTTACGGGAGTGGGAACATCATCTGGTTGGTTATCTACGATTACTTCCGTTTCAAGCTCAGTTATTTTCGGAGTGCGTTTAACATAAGTCCGCTTTTTTCTTACTTCAACATGAACCGTTTTAGTACGTCCAGTTGAATTAGCTACTTTAAGCTCGCTGGTAGTTTTACGTTTAAGAGTAATTTTTTTGGGGCTAGCAGATATTTCTTGGTCAACATCATCATCTTTCCCATGGATATGACGTAGATAAGTTAAGAGTTGATTTTTTTCTTTCTCGTTAATTTTATCATCAGCTGCTTTTACTGGCAATCCAGCATGACCCAATTGAGTCAACAAACGTTCGATAGGAATTTCTAATTTATCAGCAAATTGTCTTACAGTCGCTTCAGCCATTTATTCTAAGATATATATGTAATTATGTTATGCAGAAAGCTTAAAATTTTATGGATATATTTTACAACCTTAAGCTATAAATTCCATAACTTTCTGAATAACATTATGTAGTTAAAATTAAGACATGGGTCATTATCCTTGTTAGGACAGACATTTATGTCTGCTACTTTGAAAATTAATAGATATAGTGATGAACACAATTCACTTAATCTTTATTTATCAAACCAAGAAGCTCTGGCAGCCATAATAAGCTTACCAGCATTAGCTTCATCAATACCATCTAAAACTATTAGATCTTCTACTGATTGTTCAGCAAGATCATCTATACTAACAATACCATTTTTTGCAAAAATTTTAATCAACTGTTGATTAATTCCATCTATAGTGGATAGCTCGCTATTTTCATCAACTTGTTCTTCACTAGCAATAGCTCTGGTCAATAATGTATCCTTAGCTCTAGTACGCAATTCTTTTACAAGTTCTTCATCAAATTCTTCAATATTAAGCATTTCATTGAATGGTACATAAGCTACCTCTTCTAATGATGAAAAACCTTCTTGTAGTAAAACTTCAGCAATTTCTTTATCAACCTCCAAATCATCCATGAACAATTGAACTATGCTTGTTGTTTCTTTCTCATATTTTTCAGATGCTTGTGACTCGGTCATTATATTTAAATTCCAACCAGTCAATTCAGTAGCAAGACGTACGTTTTGTCCATTACGTCCAATAGCTTGAGATAGCTGTTCTTCATGTACAGCAACATCCATACTATGAGTTTCTTCGTCAACTATAATGGATACTACTTCTGCTGGTGACATAGCATTCATTACATATTGGGCTGGATTTTCATCCCATAAGATAATATCTACTCGTTCACCGGTTAATTCATTTGAAATAGTTTGAATTCGAGAACCACGCATCCCAACACAGGCACCAATTGGATCAATTCTTGGGTCTTTGGCTGTTACTGCAATTTTAGCTCTTAAACCTGGGTCTCGAGCTGCATTTATTATTTCTAAGAAATGTTCACCAATTTCAGGAACTTCCATGTCAAACAGCTTAATCAATAGTTCTGGTGCAATTCGTGATAAAAATAACTGTGGACCTCTAGATTCAGAACGTACACTTTGTAGATAACCACGTAAGCGATCACCTAAACGCACTGTTTCACGTGGAATCATTTCTTCACGCAAAATCACTGCCTCTACATTATCACCTAAATCAAGGATAATATTGCCACGTTCTATACGTTTTACAACTCCATTTAATAATTCACCTTGCCGATCTTTATAAGTTTCAACAATTTTAGCTCGTTCTGCTTCTCGAATTTTTTGAACTATTACTTGTTTGGCAGTTTGGGCTCCAATACGGCCAAAACTAACTGAGTCTATAGCTTCTTCAATAAATTCCCCTTCATTTACATCAGCATTACTTATGCGTGCATCTTCTAAGTTAGTTTCAAGTTCTTCTTTGGCATCATTGTTCACCACTAACCAACGCCGAAATGCTTGATATTCTCCGCTATGTCTATCTATATGCACATATACATCAATATTACTTTCATAACTCTTTCTGGTAGCAGTTGCGATAGCACATTCTAAAGCATCGAAAATAACTTCTTTACTAACCCCTTTTTCGTTAGATACCGCATCTACGACCAAAAGAATATCCTTACTCATTATACCACCTCTATTTTTAGATCAAATATGTGGTTATTTAGGCACAATGTGTGCCTTATCTATTCTTTCAAAAGGCAAATTATATTCTATTCCATCTACCATTATTACCACATTACCATCTTGCACTTTTTGCAAGGTTCCGATAAAATTACGTCGTCCGTCTTTAGGGCGTATCAAATGGATTTTAACCTTATTACCAATATAACGTATGAAATGTTCTAATGTAAATAAAGGCCTTTCTAAACCAGGAGATGATACTTCTAAGGTATAATGGCCTTGTATGGGGCTATCAACACTTAATACCCCATCTACCTGATGGCTAACTTTTTCACAATCAGATAAATTAATTCCACTTGGACTATCTATAAAGATGCGTAATAGGACTCCATGCCCTCCTTGTGAAAGACGCATTATACCAACTAATTCATAACCAAGTGCTATTATAGTTGGAGCTAATAATTTTTGTAATTCTTTATCTAGCAATTTTAACCGCCTTAATAGGAATAAAAAAATGGGCACTAGGCCCACTTTAATAAAGAACTTATGATTAACCACTGTTTAATAACTTTGTATTACCAATTATTTTATAAACATAAGTTTGTAATTTAAGTTCAAATATCTTATTGGTCTCATATTCGCAATATCTTATTAATTATTGGGCATATTATATAGGATTAATCCTATTGTAGCAAATGTTTTTAATTATATGACAATAACTGCATGATATTTATATGTAATTAATAATAAGCCTATAATCTTTTAGTATGTTTAAGTATCTTAAATTTGTAGTACTTTTAAAATATATGTATAAAATAATTTTATGAATCAAAATTTAGATCATCTACAATCTTATCCATTTGAGAAGTTAAATAAACTTAAAAACATTCCATTATCTACAAATAAAAATTCAATCAACCTTGCTTTGGGTGAACCTCAACATACTATCCCAGCCTTATTAAAACAAGCTATACAGCAAGCTTCAATTGATGGTTTTAGTAAATATCCAGCTACTAAAGGTGGTGAAATAATTCGTTGCAATATAGGAAATTGGTTAACAAAACGCTTTAAATTACTAACTATTAATTCAGATGAAAACATTTTAACTGTCAATGGTACTCGTGAAGCATTATTTTCCTTTGCTCAATGTATAGTTGATTCTACTGTTTCTAAACCATTAGTTTTAATGCCTAATCCTTTTTATCAAATTTATGAAGGTGCAACTTTTTTAGCAGGAGCTAAACCTTGGTTTATTAATTGCTTAGAAAAAAATTCCTGGTTACCAGATTTTACTTCTGTACCAAAAGAGGTATGGGAAAATTGTCAGCTATTATATATATGTTCACCAAATAATCCTACTGGTACAGTATTAGATAGAAGTATCTTACAAGATTTAATAAAAAAAGCTGATAAATATGATTTTATAATAGCTGCTGATGAATGCTATTCTGAAATTTATGCTGATGAGAAACCAATTGGTTTGTTACAAATTTGTGCGGAGTTAGGTCGTTCAAACTTTAAACGTTGCATGGTATTTCATAGTTTATCTAAACGTTCTAATGTACCAGGGTTACGTTCTGGATTTGTAGCTGGAGATGCGGATTTAATAAAAAAATTCTGGTTGTATCGTACTTATCATGGTTGTGCTATGTCGCAAGTAGTACAGGAAATTAGTGCTATTGCTTGGGAAGATGAAGAACATGTGGAGGTAAATCGAGAGTTATATCGACAAAAATATACAGCAGTGATAAAAATTTTGGCTCCAGTAATAGAAATTAGCTATCCACCAGCTAGTTTTTATTTATGGTTAAAAACCCCTATCGATGATATAGAATTTGCTCAACAATTATTTATCCAACAAAATGTTACTGTATTACCAGGTAGCTTTTTATCACGTACTGCTCACGGTATAAATCCTGGTAAAAATAGAGTTCGGATTGCTTTAGTTGCTCAGATAGAAGAATGTATTGAGGCAGCTGAAAGATTATGTATATTTATAAAAGACCTATAATATAGTTGGTTATAACCACCGTAAGTGGTGGTTGTTCACCAATTTAAGCAATTGCAGTTCAAAATCGAACTCCAATTTTTAATCCATATTGTGTTACTTCACCAAGTGCAATTTCTGCATTAATAATCATCAATGGTAAAGGAGAAAACTGCATTCCAACTAATGCACGATAACCAGTTGTATTAACATCATCTAATTCAACAATATCAGTATGTTCACTACCATTAATCCTAAAAATTGAGGCACCAGCATAAGGGGTAAACATTAAAAATCCCTTACTGACTAATATATCTAAAGTTTGAGTATCAATGCTAATATCATCGACTCCACTAAGACTGGTATAACTGGTTCTAACACTAACAGCAGGTGTTAAAGTAGAACCTTCCAAAATAGCATATTTAGCTTCAAGCCCCCATAATGTAATATTAGTACTTGGTACAGAAATATACATTGCTCCTACATCAATATTAAATGGCAAACCTTTCTGTACATGTAATCTTGGAATAGGTAAATATGTTGATGGATTGTTATCAGATACTAAATTTATCCAAAATTCTTTATCATCACTAATATCTGTAATAACAGTTTCTAAAGAAATATCAAACCCTAGCATACCTAGTGATTCTGCTGGAGCCATTGGGTTAAATAATAGAGAGCTACCAAATTCTTTAATAAATTCTTCAAAACCATTTTGAGAAATGGCATCAGTGAATTCGATATCATTAGCTTGAACAAAACTAGGCATAACTAATAATATTGCAATTATTAATTTTTGTATCATACTTCTTTCCTAAATTGTTCAGAAAACAGATGGGCTAAGTTGATGATAGGTATAACCATATCTTTATATGAAAAACAACATAAAGCTAAGGATTCCCAATGTTTTTGACTGGCTGGTAATTCACATTCCTGTTCATCATTTACATAAATATTTTGTGGCATTGTAGCCAAATGTAAACAAGAATACTGAACTGGTTGGGATTGGTCGTTTTGATAGACTGTGATTCCAACGATTGATTCGGTAGCTTGATTGATTTTTTGCCCTTCCATAAGTTGGGACATATCTACTACCGGTAAAATTTGATTTTGAAAGATTAAAACTTCATTGCAGTATGGTAGAGTTCCAGGAACATTAAACAACCTATGTGATATAAGCACTTGCCACATTTCATGATGTCCTACCGCAGCTTGTAACCCTGCACCAAAATCTAATAGCCAAGCTCTGCTTGTTGTAACTTCTTCAGTCATTTTTAGTCCAAATTAAATTTAGAAATGAGTTCAAAATATACAAATATTTGAATAATATAAAGTGGTCTTCAATATTGGATAAATATTGACTTTATTAAAAGAAATTTTCAGATTTTTATAACTTTATTATATAAAGTTTTAATTCCGAATATTTAAGTATATCTATTATACCTAAATTATTTTTTAAATATACACCACTATATTTATTTTGAACTTCAAGCATCTAAATAAATTCAGACAATTCTAAAATATAACCCTCCAATAATTAACTTTAAATATATTGGAGGATTAATATTTATCTACATATCATAGACTGCTACTTCTGGTAATCCAACTTGTTTTAATAAATTTGCTCGTACTTTATGTAACAAACTATTAACTTTAATTTGTTCAGATAATATATCTAAAGCATTATACCAATAGCCATGTTTTGCGTATAAAGTAGCCATATCTTGATTGTCATTAGCTGATAATACATAAGGAACATCAACTCGTTCAATCGTACTAATTGCACTAATATTCAAAGAAGGATTATCTTGATCACAGATTAAAGATATAGACCATTCATATTCCACATTTTTTTCTAACTCTAGGTTATAACCACTAAGATGTAGTGGATGTATGCCTGCTTTTACTGATTGCAAATGGAATGAATCTTTCAATAATGGAGTTTCAGAAAATTCTGTTAACTTGTCTGGAGTTTTATCTATAATAAAAGTAAAATCAGCATTCTCTAAAGACTCAGATATTGACCAATATAATGTTGGTTGAGCATCAACAGTTTTACCAGTACGTTTAGGCACTAATAAACGTAATGCAAAATTATTTTGAATATTCCAACAACCGCCACGTATACCTCTCATTCCACGCATGCCTCTCATTCCACGCATGCCTCTCATTCCGCGCATGCCACGTACGCCTGATACAATATTTCTGGTTACTTCACCGTCTTCAGCCTGATTATAAATAACTTCTTCTACTTGTGCTTGAGAAATTGGACTAGAAATACTTAGTAAAATACCAGCTACTAAACTAAACGATTTGAGATTATTCATAATTTTCCCTTAAATACTTGAAAAATATCAAATTATAAGATATCAAAATATTGATTTAGATAGAAATTACTTAACCTTTAATTATTGTAAATACTATCTGAGATTAATAATTAATTATAAAATTAAGATTTTTGGATAATATCTATTTTACAAAATACTTAAATTTATAACAATATCAACTATTTATATTAAAAAATGATAAAACCATTCTTTTTAGGTAAGTTATTTGAATAGCTTAACAAACATAACAACCCTATTTTCTTAGAATCACTGATAATTATAGCATAAATTATAACTTTAATTGATGTATATTTAGATAAATCTACAAATTACCCAATAATTTTTATTAAAAATCAATCCATATCAATTTTACTTGGGTTATAAATTTTATATTCAATTATAATTAAAAAAATTGTAGTTTGTCAAAATAGTTTTAAACAGCAGAAGTTATGCCAAAAAGAAAATTATAAAATTTATATATTTTAATTTTTTGAAAGAAAGGTTAAGATTACAAGATATTTTCAAACATTTTATCTTAAAATAGCTATAATATATATAGGTTTTTAGCTAAAGTAGCATCAGTAGAAAAATTAAAATTTTGAAGGGTGGCACCTCTTCTCAGTGAATTCCAGCACCTTAGAACCGCTTGGTTCAGGTGGGAACCTCGGAAAAATATCTTAGGCTTCCTACTGACTAGTAAACTAGGCAGGCTTGCACATGACATTTTTACAACTCAGTTCCAATATGTATAGATTAGGTTCAAAAGTTTTTGATTCACTAAAAAAAAGATACCATAAATGAAGTATATCATTCTACCCCGAAAGCTTAGATAAAGCAAGAGTTAATTTATCTTCCAAACGTATTATTTCGTCATCAAATTGATGTTGATTGTCTTGATAATTTATATATTCATGGATAATATTTAATGCACTAATTGCTATTATACGTTCATTACTACCAACTTTACCACTTTCACGCACCTGTTGAGCCTTATCTTTAAGAATTTTTGCTGAGGCTAATAAAGTGTCTCGTTTTTCTTCTGGACAAGCTATCACATAATTTTTGGATAAAATATGTAAATTAACTGGGACTGATTTACTCATAAGTTAATTTCCATAGCTTTAAGTCTGGTAATCATATCTTCGATCCGTGAGCATGCCAAAGCATTCTTTTCTAATAAAGTAGAACGTTCAGATATTAACTCTGCTTTACTTTGACGTAATGTATTATTTTCATTAGCCAATTTTTCACTTACTTTAATAAGAGCATCGATTTTTGTTTCTAGCGACTGTAAATTCATTATTTTAATGTACAGGGCAAATTGTTAAAATTATATGCATTGTAAATAACATACAATTATCTATAATATATTAGGCAAAGTATTAACAAAGAGTATAGCATATCTTGTCAGAAGCTAACAAAATTAGATATTTTTTAAAATTAATCTTGTTTAAAATTGTTATATATTTCATTAAGGGATTTCTTCAAACACATTATTCCAAATATTAAGAACTTGTCCTCCACCAACTTGATTACCAGTTTTTATTAGACCTCTTGCAAAAGTAAAAAAGACAAAAATAATCTAGAAATGAAATACGAAAAAGCAAAAATATTAAAAGAAGAAGAATTTAAA
>JASFYV010000036.1:0-11854 GCA_045046925.1 Candidatus Marithrix sp.
TAAGTTCAATATCGTTCCCAAATTTTATAACGCACTGGTTATCAAGCTCTGCTTGGTCTAAACTTGAAGCAAAGCTTCTAAAACATTGTGTTCCTAAATTTAGGAACATATTTATATTAAATAAATTGTAATTATATTTTTATATCGAACTCAGGTTAATATAAATAGTTCAGATAATTTTTTTATAACTAACTGTTATTAATGGTATTTTTTATTTATATAATAAATTTACTGTTTGAATTTCAATAAATTATTTTTAAAATTAAAATAATAACCAGCACTTAACTTGAGTAAACTCTTCTTCCAGAGCATTATATTCATTATCGCTCCAATAAATTAACTATCATCCTTTATACCACATATATGCTCAGTTCCAACACTCAAAGTACTTCCAGCCTGCAATATTAAATACCAACAGAAAGACCAAACAGTTAAACTAAGCCCATATGGTTGCCCATACGAACTCGTCTGCAAAACGGTACGTGAGACTTTCACCTCATACCGCTCCTCTAAAACTTACCTTTAATCGCTTTTACAACGACTTCTTAGTGAACCGTCCAAAGTTGTTTTTACATCGTGACAATAATTATGTAACAATTGATAGTTCAGCAATTTTTCTTCACTATTTAAGCTCTTTGGTACAGTCAAGTTCGATGTTGTCATCATGACCAAATCTTGCCTTACACTTTGCACAACATCTATTCTGTTTGGTATATATCTTACTAAAAATACTTGACTTATCACTAATATTGGTTCTCTTATTTCTAAGATTACAATAGTCTATATCCCCATCATATACAGGGTGTGATTAAAAGTGCATGGATAATGTTAAAGTATAGGAAAGACATCTTAAATAAGCTATGGACAAAGCATGGAAGAATTAACCCAAGAAAATTTTATAAAACGACTAGAAAACCACCCTAGATTGAAATCTCGTTTTAAATCAATTTTAGACCTAGCAGAAAATACGACAGGGAATATGATAAGACGAAGCAGAACGGCAAGCGATAGGTACGCAAATTGGGTAATGAAGTTTTATATGACTGGGCAACAAACCGTGTTGAAGCATCAGCAAATGAATTAAAAGGGAGTGAAAAAGATATAAAAGGCAATGAAAAAATAGCTTGGCATACAACGTTTGGAGATGTACAAGAACAATGCCTGGCAAACAATTTAGACCTTTTAGTAATTTAGCAGGTGTATCTAGGCTGTTCTCTACCTTTACAACGAGTTATAGTTTGGTGCAGACCAGATGCTAGTCAAATGTATGAGGAAAGAGAAATGCAAATCGTACCTGAGTAGGTTGTGATATCCAAATAGGAGAAATGGATGGTAGCATGATACCAATAGTTACCACTGAAAAGATAAAAAGTTATCATGGAAAGAAGTACGTTTATCAATGGTACATGAAAAAGGTAGTACAAACCCTAAATTTGGTTTTCAAGGAAATGATGCTGGCCATATTGGATAGTGCTATTTTAGCTGATTTTGGAACCCAAACCCATGTACATGCAGTTGGTGATGGGGCTTCTAGCCAAACAAGTTAGTTATAATTTTGGTTCACAAGGATATTATCTAGTTGATTCATGTATGTGAATATTTATCTGAGGCTGCCAAAAGCTGTGCAAATGATGATAAAGAAAATTGGTTAGAGACTCAAAAGAATGCTTTAAAAAACAATGAATATAAACAATTAATAATTTAGAACCACATTTAGAAGCAGATAACGTTAAAGATAATAAGACACCAGTACTAGCCTGTCATCTTATCAAATCGTACTAATCAACTTGATTATAAAACAGCCATTGAAAATGACCTTCCAATTGGTTCAGGTGAAATCGAAAGTGCTCATCGATATGTTATTCAAGAACGTCTAAAGTTACCGGGGCATGGTGGAAAGCGGATAATGCTGATTCAATGTTAGCTTTGCGTTAAGAGCTCAATGGGATTATTATTGAAATGCTAAGGCTGCGTAAGAAATTATAGAAATACATGCACTTTTAATCGCACCCAGGAGGAGGTGGAATATTGGCAGAATGAGGCACGGCGTTATGAAGCTCCAACAACAACTTATGAATTTGTGGGGCGAGATTTGGAAGTGGAAAATCGTTTGTTATCGCAACGGAATATTTTGTTGATTTGCGGCATGGACGATACTGGGAAAACGACTTTGTTGCATCATTTGGGGACGTGGTGGCAGACAACGCATTTTGTGGAGCAGGTGTTTTATTTTGGTTATGATGTGAAAGCGTGGAATCGGCAACAGATTTTATTGGCTTTGGCTGCGGAATTGTTGCCAGAAAATAAGGCATTTCAAGCTATGAATGAGTTGGCACAGCAAAAAATGGTTGTCAAGAAGTTGCGTTCGGAGCGGCATTTGTTGATTTTGGATAATTTGGAGTCTATTACTGGGTCGCATTTGGCGATTTTGCATGTATGGCAAAAATTACGCAAATTAGTTCCAAAGTTAAAGGCTAACAAATCAGGAGTTATCCTTGCCATATAGCAAAATTAATTTAAACTATGGCTTATGATGAGACTTTAGATTAGAGTCAATAAAGTACTCAATAAAAATTGATTCAAAAAAGATTGAAAATAAGATTTGCTCCAGTTTTTTAGTTTAAAAAGAAAGGAAATAAAAATGCTAACGATATTATGTAGAATTTGTTGGATGGAAAAATATGATGGTCCTGGTGTACTTCAATGTGTACATATGAAATGGAATGATGAGGATGGAGAACAAGCTAAGGATGGTGGAGAAATGTGGAATTTCTACTGCTGCGAAGATGGGATAGTAAGAGGTTATGTCATGCTTACTGCAACAAATAAAGCTGGTGAAACAACGGGTACAATAAATATTAATAATTTAGGTGCTAAAAAAACAGAATCATTCATTAAGGGAGTTAACGTGGTATTTTTTGCCATGAGTCCCGAAGATAAAATTAATTATGTTGTAGGTTGGTACAATAATGCCAGAGTTTATCGAAATTGGTTGCCGTATTCTGTGGATTATCCACGTTATAATAATAGTAGACCTTATAGTTTTGAAGTTTTAGAAAAGGATGTATATCTAATACCAGAAAAGGATAGGAATATCAAAATAATAACGGCTAAATCACCGGATGCAATAGAACGAGGAGGTAGCTTTCCTGGTCAGAATAATGTATTTTTTGGAAGCTCAAATGAGCGTTACGCTCAAGAAATCCTTGAACAAGCTAAGTTAAATAAACTGGTAGAAGAAACAGCGAATGACAGAGAATTGTCCGAAGATTTGAAAGAAATTAAAAATCAAGAGGGCATAACAATCACTGAAAAACAGATATTAATGACTGCCAGAGTTGGTCAAGGATTGTTTAGAGAGCGGTTAATAAAATTTTGGCAAAGCTGTGCTGTTACTCAATGTGAAGAAATTTCTATTCTTCGTGCATCCCATATCAAACCGTGGAGAGCTTCTAATAATAAAGAGCGATTAAATGTTTACAATGGTCTTTTGCTTACTCCGAATTTAGATGTTCTTTTTGATAAAGGTTTCATCAGTTTTGAAGACAATGGCAAAATAATCATTTCAGAAAAAATATCCAGTGAAAATATGACCAAACTTGGAGTTGATTCCGACATGAAAATATCAGTTCATAAGAGACATATTCGTTTCATAAAATGGCATAGGAAAAATATATTAATAAAATGAAATTAACCTTGTTATGTTCATGATAAACATTAATACTTTTTTAAAGCTTTAATCATATGGATTGAATTTAATGATTCACACAGTATTGAGAATATTTCTTTATCTAATTTTGCTTTTATTAATCCACTAATGACAACACCCTGCCAGCTGCGGTTGCAGAGATATTGGGGATTGGTGTTGAGGAAGTGTTGGAGAAGTTTGGTGTTTGAACATGATTGTGCAGGATTTACAAGATAAAACATGATTAAAAACCTTTAACCTAATGATTTTACTTTTTAATCATGTTAATCTTTGAATCCTGAACATGATTGTACAAAATTTGCAGGATGGACAGGATTTAAAACCTTTATCCCAATGATTTCGCTTTTTAATCATGTTTTATCTTGTAAATCCTGCACAATCATGTTCAAAAACCACAAACATAAAACAACAATCCCAAATGAAACACGAAGACTTAACCAGAAGGATTATTGGCTGTGCAATGACCGTTCATTCAACACTAGGAAATGGCTTTCAAGAACTAATTTATCAACGTGCCTTAGACATTGAAATGCAATGTGGACAATTAACTTCTGAACGAGAAAAAAGTATAGAAATATTCTATCGTGGCAAAAAAATTGGTACTAGACGAGTAGATTTTTTTGTAGAAAATTGCATTATGGTAGAAATAAAAGCAGTTATCGAATTAAAAGGAGAACATAAAGCTTAAGCCATCAACTATTTAGAAGCTTATCAGATGGAAATTGGATTATTACTCAACTTTGGTTCATCCAGCCTAGAATTTCAACGTCTTTATAACAAAAAACTCATAAAGTTTTGAGCATGATTAAAAACCTTTAACCCAATGATTTTACTTTTTAATCCTGCTCATCTTCTAATCAGTAAAATCTTGTTCAAAACAAAAATAGGCCTGACAAGTTATGATAATTCATCAGGCCTATATATTAGAGATAAAAATTAAAGCTTACTTATGTACGCCCATCTTCTCACGCCAGTTTGGATATATTGCATCTGCATCAGAAGTGAAAGTTTCAAAAGCACCACGTAATTCTTTATGG
Source organism: Candidatus Marithrix sp. (assembly GCA_045046925.1). Taxonomy (GTDB): domain Bacteria; phylum Pseudomonadota; class Gammaproteobacteria; order Beggiatoales; family Beggiatoaceae; genus DRQV01. The sequence goes on from JASFYV010000036.1 coordinate 4,747, forward strand.
TCTTTAGCGTATTCAATTATATCAGCACCTTCCATCCAAGCATCACGAGCTTGACGTAAAGAAGTTGCACCAGCAGCACCGCCGTCTTTATGACCGAAAGCACCACCACCAGAAGTTTGAATTACATTACAATGGCCTAAATTATCAAAGAAACCAGGTAAACGTAATGCATTCATACCACCAGAAATAATTGGAGTAGTAGCCTTCATACCTTCCCATTCTTGGTGATAGAACAAGCCATCAGCAGAATCACGTTCCAACATATAAGCTAGATTCTTTTCAGTGTTATCACCTTCCATCTTACCATAACCCATAGTACCAGTATGAATACCAGAAGCACCTTGTAAACGAGCCATTTTCATATGAGCTAGTACGCTATAACCACGATCACTTTGTTGAGAAGTAACCGCGCCATGACCAGCACGATGATAATGTAAGAATTGGTTAGCAAAATAACGACGACAAGTAGTAATCGCTGTAGGGCCACCAACATAACCATCTACTAAGAAGGCAACATGATCACCGAATTCACCAAATTCTTCTAAAATAAATTCACCACGGCGAATCATTTCAAATGGATCATCAGCAGTGATGTTAGCGGAAAATAATTTAGCTTCACCAGTTTCATCTTGAGCTCGTTTCATAGCATCCACAATTAATGGAATGATTTTACGAGTAGGAGCAAATACCTGATTACCTTGTGGTTCATCATTTTTAATGAAATCGCCACCTAACCAAAATTGATAACAGGCTGCAGCGAATGGTTCTGGACGTAAACCTAATTTAGGTTTAATGATAGTTCCAACTACCATACCACCATTTTCTAATGGACGACGCAATACCCGCCACATATCTACGATATTTTTATTAGGTCCATCAAACAAACGCAAATATTTAGATGGTACATAAAAATCCATCATTTTGGCATATTCTATATCACCCATACCTTGGTTATTACCAATGGCTAGAGTTAAGAAAGATACTATCATTGCCCGACCATCTATCATATTCCGGTCAAATAAATCAACTGGATAGGCAATTTTCATTATTTCTTTTTCTTCATCGATTTCATAAACCAGAGCGTCAACGCCCTTAGTGAAATCGTCAGTGGTACAAACTTCTACATTAGTACCAGTGGAAGATTCGGCAGCAAAATGAGCCGCTGTACCTAAATAATCAAAAAAACCTTGTTTGGGTTTCATGATGTAAGCACATAATACGTGGTTACCGCCTTTAATTAGGTCTTCTTCTTTTAGACTTAAATCAGAATAACGGTTTGATTGATCTAACATAGTTACAATCCTATATTAAAAATTAATGAAATTGGTAATTTTGAGTAACTATGATTTTACACGAAATTAATTATAAATGGAATGACAATATTATTGTAAGGGCAAAATACTTCATAATAGTAATTTAAATATTATTAATTGATATTATATTTCATACTAATATTTAGCTAACATTTCGTTTTAACCTAAAAATTAATAAAATTAATATTATCCATAATAATAATTCCAATACAAATGACCAATGTAATATAAAATTTAACCACCAAGGAGCATAAATGTTTGGAACTGTGAACAATGAAAATGGTTTATCAATAAATGGCGCAAACCACCAGATATCACCAACAATACTATCCAACAACATATGTATAAATCCGTTTACTGAAAAAATTATTCCTAGTAATGCAGGATTTTTTTTAATAGCAAATTGAAACCAAACTAGACAAATTAATAATAATCCTAGCCAAATTATGGGATAGTGAGACCAATATGTATGATGAAGATGTTGCTTGTGATCGATGAAATAGAAATAGAACATATCAAAATCTGGAGCTATAGAACCTACCACACCAAATAACATAAATAAATCCAAGTTGATTTGTCTATCAACCAACCTGTCAGCGATTAATTTAGAAAAAATATATCCAGCTGGTAAGTGTCCAACAATCATTTTACACAACTCTTATCCAAGCATTGATTTATTTCAATTGTTACATGAGATAATTTATCAAAATCTTGCAAAAGGTTTTTATAATGTTCTGATGGTTTAGGGAAATGAGTTACCAAAGAAATGATAGCCGCATAATGATTAGCTCCAACTTTCCAAATGTGTAAATCAGTAATTAAATTATCGGAATCTTGTTCTATAGTATTTTTGATATCGGTTTTATATTTTTCTTCGATACTAGCATCTAATAAAATCGGACTAGTCTCTTTTAATAATCCATATGCCCAACGAGTAATAATAATCGCTCCCACAATTCCCATAATTGGATCTAACCAATTCCAGCCAAAATATTTACCCGCAAATAAAGCGATTATAGCTAGTAAAGAGGTCAATGCATCGGCTAACACATGGAAATAAGCAGCTTTTAAATTGTGATCGTGATGGTGATGTTCGCCATGATGATGGTGATGATCATCCCGTAGAATAAAAGCACTAACAATATTGATCAGTAAACCAAGAATTGCCACAGCAATTGCTTCATTAAATTGAATTATCTGTGGATTAAAAATACGTTGGGTAGATTCCACTACCATTACTAATGCAACTACAGCTAATGCAATTGCACTAGCAAAACCACCTAATACGCTGACTTTGCCAGTGCCGAAAGTAAAAGCTGGATTATCGGCATGTTTACGAGCATAACGATACACAAAAATTGCTATCGTAAATGCTGCGACATGAGTTCCCATATGCCAACCATCTGCAAGCAAAGCCATCGAACCAAATACACTACCAGCAATTATTTCTACCACCATTGTTAAAGCAGTCAAAATTAACACTTGTAAAGTACGTTTTTCACCATGTTCATGGGCAGTAACGAAATTGTGACTGTGTTGCCATTTATTTAAAGTATGTAAGTGCATAAAATCTTTATAATTGGAAATTAGTAAATGTTTTAATTAGAAATTAGTCATTGATTATTAACCATTAACAATTGATATTATATATTGTACTTACATAGCATTATTTCAATTATCATCTTAAGTTACATAAAGTAATAAGATGTAGCTAATTTTAAATCTAAAAATTCTGGGATGATGATTTTTATATTATCAGATATATTACTATTGAATGTAATTAAGAATTGCTATACATTGTTAATAACTTGGTATAAATTTGCCATTGAGAATATCCTAACGGGAAAATACTATGATTCGCTATATTTTAATTTTGGCATTGGCAGCTTGTTCTCCTCAGCCAGTGAAACAAGTTTGTTGGCAATATACTTTTGACCATCATTATGGTTCAGGCAAAACAATAACTGAAACTTTGCATCAAGATGTGTTGGAATATCAATCACTAATCGAGCAAACATTGATTTATCGGGAAAAAACTCTCCAAATTGCCAAACGTTTAAAAGCAAATATTAATAATGGAAATCCATTGTCTGGCGATGATTCTAATACGCTAAATTTGGGTATGGTAGAACATCTAAAACTCAGAGAACAATTATATAAATTTGTGGATGGTTATGAATGTTGGTTAGATACAGACAACCCACTTGGAGTAAAACAGATATCCCCCACTGATAGATTAAAAGGCATTATGTTATCATTTTCAGCAGCATTAACTTTATACGATAACTATATGTTGGCAATCTCTATTTTTGAAGAAGATAAAAAATTACGCCGCTTTTTGAATGAGCGTGATTCTGGTTATGGAATTGGTAAAAATGAATTAGCAAAAATTACTAAGGATTATAATTCATATAGAAAACGCCTCCGAGTTAAACAAAAATTAGAATTTTATAATTTACAAGTCAAAGAACTAGCCGTTAATCTCAAAGATGATCCAAGTTTTAATTACCTACAGTTATTGATAGAACAAAGTCCTTCCTACCATTACCATATGGCTAAAACAGATTCACCTTTGAAAACAGTGGGTAGAAAATTGAAGTTTATGGAAGCAATTAGTGGCGACACTTTATATCAACTTGCTAATTCTGGAGTTAATTTATTTAGTAAGTTCTTTGGCAATTCAGTTGGTTTAATTGAAACTCGTAAAGGTAAGCTTTATCAAAAACCTAAAATAGCTAAATTAGTATCTCAACAGTTACAAGCTGGAGATATTTTATTGGAAAAAACTCCATTTCGGTTGACTGATAAATTTATTCCAGGTCATTGGGGACATGCAGCTATTTGGGTTGGTACAGAAACAGAATTACGCAAATTAGGAATTTGGCAACATGAAGTAGTAAAACAATATCATCATGAAATCCAGCAAGGTCATCTAGTTATAGAAGCTCTCAGACCTGGAGTAGAAATGAACCCATTAAAATCCTTCTTGAATGTTGATGATTTAGCTATTTTACGCAATCCCAAGTTAAGTAATATAGAACTAGCAGACAGAATTATTTTAGCATTACGACAAGTTGGTAAAGAGTATGATTTTAATTTTAACGTTGAAACAACTGATAAAATAGTCTGCTCAGAGTTGATTTATATAGTTTATACTGGAATCAAATGGCCAACGGAAAAAGCCTTAGGCCGTTTTACTATAAGTCCAGATAATGTTGCTTCCAAAGCCTTAAATAATGGTCCTTTACAATTAATAAGTTTCTTTCATAAAGGTAGTTTAGTTACAGATAATCCTTTACAAGTTATGAAAAAATTAGTTAAACTAAATTAATTTGGATAATTGTTCCCAAACTCCAAGTTAAGGGCAACCATAAAGGATTGCCCCTACAGTAATATTATGATTTATAGTGGTAATCCATTGTGATTACCCTCATAACTATGACTAAAAACCAACTAAGACAAAAATTTGCCAATTTAACTACCAACAAATCTTTAGCCATTAAAAATAATTTTTTTAACAGTTTTGATTTGAGTGAAATCCAAAAGTTGCATGTTTTTTTACCAATATCCCAAGAAATTAATACTTGGCTTATTATCAAAGAAATTTTCCAAAATTATCCTAATATTTCCATAGTTACATCTAAAAGTAATCTGCAAAATTACACTATGGAAAGCTATTACTTAGACAAAAATACTCAACTAGAAAATAATCGCTGGAATATTCCAGAGCCAATTAATGCTCGTAAATGTCTTGATGAAGAAATAGATATGATTTTACTGCCACTATTAGCTTTTGACCAAAGAGGCTTTCGAGTTGGTTATGGTAAAGGATTTTATGATAGATTTTTATTAAAATGCCACCAAGATATAATTAAAATTGGCTTATCTAAGTTTGAACCGGTAGATCAAATAGATGATATTAATGAGTACGATATTAAAATGGATTTTTGCGTAATGGCTGAACATATTTGGGTATTTAATAAATGATAGATATATTAATTATTGGTAGTGGAGCTGCTGGTCTCAGTTTGGCATTAGAAGTGGCTGACCATGCTAAAGTGACTATTTTGTCAAAAAACACCTTAGATTGTTGTAATACCATGTACGCTCAAGGTGGTATTTCTGCAGTACTTGGAAAAGATGATTCTTTAGAATCGCATGTTGCAGATACTATAGATGCTGGAGCTGGATTATGTAATAAAGAGATCGTTGAGTTTACTGTTGCTCAAGGCCCAGAACGAATTGCTTGGTTGATTAAACAAGGCATACCATTTACTCAAGTGACTGATAAACAAGGTAATATAGATTATCATTTAACTCGTGAAGGTGGCCATAGTCACCGACGAGTGATACATGCTGCTGATGCAACCGGGAAAGCGATGATTGCTACTTTAACCGCCAAAGTTAAAGCCCATCCTAATATTCAGATATTGGAATATCATATCATCATTGATTTGATTACTGGAACTAAAATTGGCTTATCAACTTCTCGCTGTTTGGGAGCTTATGTATTAAATCTAAATACCAATAAAATTCAAGCATTACCGGCTAGTTTTGTAGTACTGGCTACTGGTGGAGCTGGCAAAGCATATTTATATACTAGTAATCCAGATATTGCTACTGGTGATGGAATCGCAATGGCGTGGCGAGCTGGCTGTAGAGTTGCCAATATGGAATTTATTCAGTTTCATCCAACTTGTCTATATCATCCAAAAGCTAAATCATTTTTAATCAGTGAAGCAGTGCGTGGCGAAGGAGGTAAATTATTATTGCCTGATGGTAGTTCTTTCATGCAGGATTTTGATCCAAGAAGTGAATTAGCTCCCCGTGATATTGTAGCACGAGCTATTGACCATGAAATGAAACGGTTAGGTTGCGATTATGTCCTATTAGACATCAGCCATAAATCGGAAAAGTTTATCATTGAACATTTTCCAAATATTTATCACCGTTGTAAATCGCTTGGTTATGACATGGTAAATCAACCAATTCCAGTAGTTCCAGCAGCTCATTATACCTGTGGTGGAATAATTACTGACAAAAATGCTCATACTGATATAGAAGGATTATATGCTATTGGGGAAGTAGCTTCAACTGGTTTGCATGGAGCTAATCGAATGGCTAGTAATTCATTGTTGGAATGTCTAGTATTTTCGCACACTGCTAGTTTAGATATTTTAAGTAAATTAGCTGCTGCTCCAAAATCAGCAAAATTACCTTTTTGGGATGAAAGTAGAGTTACTAATTCCGATGAAGAAGTAGTAGTTTCGCATAATTGGGATGAGTTACGGCATTTTATGTGGGATTATGTTGGTATTGTGCGAACCAGTAAACGTTTACAGAGAGCTAAAAGTCGGGTAGATTTATTACAAAATGAAATTTATGAATATTATAGTAATTTTAGAGTAAGTAACGATTTGATTGAATTAAGAAATTTAACTTTAGTAGCCGATTTAATCATTCGTTCAGCCCAACAACGCCATGAAAGTAGAGGTTTACATTATACGCTTGATTACCCTAATAAAAAACCAATTGCACAGAATACTATTTTAACTCCTTAACTGATATTACGCAGAGAGCTAAAAAAATGTTAAAATATATTCCATGGACAAATTACTAGATATTTATACAGATACCTGATAAGTTCTTTCGATCAAGCGATAGCAACGAACTTATCTGTTAGAAGATGAGATAAATCATGATACAACAACCCGTTTTCTGTCTTAATCAATATTTTCATCAAGTATAGGACTTACGCATTGATAAAATTATTATTTTATAAGTTTGTTAAAATA
>JASFYV010000037.1:0-9126 GCA_045046925.1 Candidatus Marithrix sp.
TATTATTTTTGTCTTTGGGCTTTTACATTTTTGGCAAATTGAGTTCATTTCTTTCATTTGTCTATTTTACCAGTAATTATAGTTTAAGCCCAGTACCTAATATCTTGATACTGGGATATCAACAGTTAGTCCCTTGCTTTTCCTAGTTGATTCTAGAAAATTATCATCGACATCAAATAAGCTGGCTGCTAAAGTTATACTGGGTAATAGTATTACTAGCTATAGAAAATATTTCATAATGGTATCTCTGGTTGCAAAGATTAATTTTAATTTGGGAAAAATGGTTAAAATAATTCGCTATGTGAATCAATGCGTGCAAGTAATAATGTGTCATTACTAATTTTATAACTAAGTAACCAATAATTCTGATAGTGAATATTTTCTTTCTTGAAGTCTTTTTTAAATTGAGTTGAATAGACTATAACGATTCCCGATTAAGCGGTGTACAATATATTCGTTATTTGTAAAATATTTAACTTATAATCGCGAAGTTATATAAGTTAACTAATATGGGATAATCCTTTAATTTCAAATCGTAATGAGTTAGTTGGACAGACATCAACACAAGCTCCACATAAAGTACAATCTGCACCGATATCAACCTCAATGTTACCAGCTCTACCTTTCTTAACACATTCCAATACATGTGGAACTTCACACACGATATGACAAGCTGTTTCATGTTGGCAGGCAGATAAATTATAAGTAATTTGGAGAGGAGATAATGCACCAGTTAATCCATAGGTCAAACCCATAGGACAAACATAACGACACCAAGCTCGACAAGAATAAAAAATTTCAAATAAAAATAAAATTAATAACCAAATCATTGCTATACCAGGGCCATAAATTAAAGCTCGACTGATCATTCCAACTGGATTAATACTATTGAATAATGAATAACTTAACACAAAAGCCAATATGGAAAATACGATAAAAAAAACTGTGCGAACTCCTCGATGAAATTCATGATTTGTCACCCATTTTTTTGCCGCTAATTTTAGATGAATTTTTTCTGCAATATCTGCTAATAAATGGTAAGGACATACCCAAGAACAGAAAGCTCTACCACCAAGTAATATCCAAATTACAAACACAGTTACTGTTCCAATAATTAGGTTAATAAACATTACTTTATAAGCAAGAACTACCTGCAATGCAGAATAGATATCAGCCATATGAAAACCAAATACTCGGGAAGCAATTATAGAACCTTCAAACAGTTGAATATCTATCCAAAAAGATAAAGTAAACATTAAGTTAATTACAATAATTGAAATCCAACGCCGATTTCGCCATTTTTTACTATATTGACCAGCTTCAACCTCTCTTAATTCTTGTCTAATTTTTTCAATCTGTTGTTTAGTTATTTTCTCAGTGCGTTTTTGCAAATGGATAACTTGAGCAGGTTGGGCTATTTGCTTAGGTTTTTTAGGGTCTTTGCCTAACATAACTAATAATGCTGCTAAATTCCCTTTCATATTGCCTCCCACACTTTGCGTTCATCGATTTCAATTACTGTTGGCTCTACTGGACAAATCATTTCGCAAACTCCACAACCAACACAAGTCTCATGTATAACTGGTAATTTATACCCATTTACATCTTCCAATGAAATAGCTCCTTTAATTGGACATTCACGAACACATAAATCACATAAATCTACATCATATAAATAATCTCGAACTGGAATTGGATTCCAACGGTCAATTTCCTCTTGGCGTAATAAACCAGTAAAATTAACTCCTCTAGCTTGACCTTTAAAGCCTAAGCCTAATTTAGCTAGACAAGATTCTGGTTTAGCAATCCGAGCTAAACCCATACGAACTTCTTCTTTATTAGCAATATCATGACTTAAAGAACCAGTTGGGCAAGCCAATACACATTGCACTGCATCGCATGAAAAATCGCAAGCTTGAGAGCGTGCATCAATGTATGGCACTCCTATTCCCATACCTTCATTCAGTTCAGCTAAAAAAATTGCTTCTACTGGACAAACTTGAACACATTGTCCACATTTGATACAGGAAGCTAAAAAATCCAATTCTTCTATAGCACCAGGTGGTCGTAATTTAGGTGGTATTAATTTAGCTACTACCGGCAATAAGGTAGCCAATGAAGTTCCCATTATTCCAATAAATAAACCTACTGTGCGTAAGAAACGTCGACGGGAAGCTTTATAGCGTGGTGATGATTTTGATAACATATTAATTATATATGATGTTAAGTAAAACTATGTTACACTAAGTTATTGAATTATCAACTACTTAAATTATAATGAGAAATACTAAATCTTTACTTACTCTGGTTAGACAATTACGCAGGAAAAAATATCCTTTAGCATTTATAGTGGTTATTGTAACATTATCTTTGATCATGGATAACTGCACTAATCCAATATCTAATATATCACAGAATAGCTCTGATGAATGTCAAGTTTTGAAGATTTATGATGGTGATACTATGACATTGCAATGTCCTAATAACCCTAAGAAAACTAAAGTACGCATGTATTGTATTGATACTCCCGAGATGAGACAAAAACCGTGGGGAACTCAAGCTAGAGATTATTTACGGTCTATCACTGGTAAAACAGTTCGTTTAGTAAAAATAGACAAAGATCGTTATGGGAGGATTGTTGGAGAGGTATATAGTAATGGTGTTAATTTAAATTTAGCTCAAGTCAAAGCAGGTCAAGCAGCTGTATATACAAGATATTGTAAAAAATCTGAATACAAAGCAGCAGAAAGACCAGCCAAACAAGCAAAATTAGGTATTTGGTCTAAAACTGGTTTGCATCAGACGCCTTGGCAATGGCGAAAAAATAATCGTTGATTCAGGTTAGCTTAAAATTTAATGGTGGATAATCAGATAATTGTTAACTAATTTATTTTTTATGATTATTTGCCTATCTTAGTTCTTCTTTATAGCATTTCCCGTTTGTATATAAGATACTAAAAACCACCACTTTCGTCCCTTCTTTAATTAAGGAGTGAATTAGGGGAGATCGCATCCAATCGGTAAATGCTTTATCAAGTAGGACATAAATATAGTACTATTTAAATTCAATAATCTTTTTAGAAGGCCAAATCTATCGCTTTATTGAAATCCTCACAAGTATTTTACACCCATTCTATAAGCTCCTGAGTTTATGTATTACATAGTTATCCATAATCACCACTTTTCCAGGTGTTAATTCGGGTAGGAGAGAGTTTTTAATCCAAGCATTAATATTGTATCCGCCGTTCCCCGTGAAAGACACAAGATTGCCTTCTTACATTGCGTTGCAATCATGCTAACACGCTGTACCTCATAATTGTTCTCCTTTGATCTGCCATAATCTTTGTGTAGAAAACGGTCAATTCCGCTTTCATCCAAATAAACTCTGTTTTCAACGGGGATTTTATTAATTTCCAAGAGGTATTTAGCACTCTTCATCCCTTTCGGCATAAATTATACTTTACGAGTAATATTAAGTACTTTTAATCTATACCAAATTGTATAATATGACACAGTGTTTAGCAATCTTATTTAAGGTACTGTCATTATTGTATGAAGAAGCTCTTTGTCAAAAAGTTTTATGATAGCGACCACGGTTCGGTGTGGATAAGACACCTTTTTCACGATGCCAGCGTAGTGAATTCGAGCCAATTTTAAAGATACGAATCGCCTCTCCACGAGCCATACTAGAACATTTTGCACAACGCATTCACGAAAATCTATATATTTTTGCCATAATCACAATGGTATAACATCAAAAATACAATCTTTAAATTTAAATATTACTATAATTGTTAGTTGCCTTTTTGATATGGATTTAAAATGTCATATTTTATTGGCAACTTTATATTCATATCAATATTTTTTATCAACAGAATCCGTTATAATCAGAAAAGGTGCACAGGGTTTATGGGATTCACTATCACTATCGTCAATGTGCTGTTTCTTATATAGATTTTTGGGTAGGGATTCTTTCATTCATCATTATAATACTAGTATTGTTTAATTTTATATACCACTACTTTGTTTAGGACTACCTAAATTAGGCATATCCATAGTTGGTTATTAATGGGAAACGTTACACATCAATCACTCATCAATGAAAATAAATCTGTTTCTTTCTTTGAATATGTACGCTTTTTGCCATGTCTAATTATAAGTTCTTCCTCTGTAGCTCGATCCAACCAATCTATTATTTGTTTTTGTACAAGATCTTTTCTTAATTCTTTTAGTTTAGAAAGCGTTATTTGATTTTGTTTTTCAAGCAAATATTCTAAATAGCGGATAAAATATAGATAAAATAAATCTGCTTGGTCATAGTTAGGTTCTTGATGTATTGTGTTGCTATTTATTGTAGCGACTTCTCCATCACTGGATTTATTGTAATTCATTAATTGATCTAATAACCATGCCTTATTCTGATATTCCTGTGTATCTATCTTGCGTAAAGAATGTACACCCATTTTTTTCAAAGCTACGTTTCCTGCGGCATTTGAAGGCTCCTTTACAAAAAGTGGAATCCAGTTTTTCTTAAGGTTCTCATTGGCACCAGCCCAAGTTCCTCCTTTCCCTTCATCAGAGCGTACAATTAATGCATGGTCTGATAAGCAATAGATATATTTATTTCTACCCATAGCATTACCTATATTAAATGAAGCTTCAGGGTAGTATGTTGACACTAATACTAACTGATTTTGTCTCAAGTACTTTCTCCATTTACCAGAAAGAGCTGCTTTTAATAAATCATTTGCCAGAATACCAATTGCGGTTCCATCGACTTCAAGTGAGGCCAGCATAGCAGTCTCATCAACGCCTCTAGCACCACCTGATACAATGTTTAATCCTTCCATAGCCGCTTGTTTTGCAATACATTGTGTGAATTCTTGGTCACTGGTATCAATATTTCTGGAACCAATCATGGCAAGACCACCTGCATTTAGCAAACTCTTATTTCCTACTCCAAATAATACTGCTGGTGCATTATCACCTAAATGCGTCTTCAATCTTTTAGGGTAGTCTGTATCAGAGCGAGTAATAACCCAAATGCCTGCACTATGCCATTTTTCGAGTGCCATCCCCATTGCCATTCCTCGACCAATAAGGAAACTCAACCGTTCTCTAGTTATTTTATTGTCTTTCCACTTATTCAGTATTTCATCAAATTGAGAGAATAAATCTTTTGGTTGATATTTATTTTCTCTTAACCAGAGAGCAAATCGTCCATATTCTAATGGTGTTAATGATATTGGATCACCTTTTTTTGGTGGTGAAAAATAGATCGAAAGCATTAGAATTGCTTGTTTATTTTCATCCATAATCAAGCACTTGTTGAAGTTGACATAATCGCAAAAGGATAAACTATCCCAGAACCAGCTCTCCGTAATAATGCAGAGATAACCATAAAAGTTATTCCTGAATCAAATGTGTCATCAATTAAAAATAATGGTTCTTCCGATATTTGTGATGCAATTTCAAACACCCCATCAAGATTTTTACACCGAAAATCACTGTTTTCCATTCGTTTCTGAGGTTCATTATTGTTTATAATATTTACAGCATTGATACATGGCAAACCCAATTTTTCTGCTAGTTGAACAGCAAAATCAGGAACTAAATTAGGATGCCGTTTTGACGGTACATAAGTTATCCATTTAGGGTATGGTTTTGGTTGCCAACGGTGCAATATTAATTTGGCAGAGGCATTGACTAATCGCACATCAAAATATCCATTTCTTTTTCCGTGCATGGCTATCTCTCCCCATCCTGCCTCACTCCATCGAGATAAAGCTCTTCCTGACTCATGCTGTAAGTCATTATTAACCAGATTAAATGGAAACTGATAGACAGGAAACCTTAATTCTACTTGTAAAATACCATTCCCTGCTCTTTTTTTAGGTTCAATAATAATTGATATATTTTCCATAAATTCGGCCGCAGCAACGCCTGTTTCATGAGAATAATCTATAGAAAGTGCTTCGCTTTGATTACAATTTATACATTTCTTACATAGCTCAGAAGAGCCATCATCTAACTGTTGAGAAAGAAACTGCATCAAACATTCTTTATGATGTAGATATTTTTGCATTACAGACCATTCGTGTTCTTTTATCTGGCTCAACCGTGTAATTGCTTCATGAGGGAGTTGATAGTCAATAATAGTTCTACTGTATTTTATTGGTCGTTGCTGGGAAATCATGATGGGAGCTGGAGACTCAGCAGAGAGAAATTTTAATGCCGACTCAATTTTCTTAGGTCTACCATTTACCCTTGCTTGAATCTCATTTTTACCTAAGCCACTATCTGACTCTTCTAAAACACTTAATATTTGCTGAACTAATTGTTCTTGGGGAAATGCCTGCTGAATGAAATATTGTTGAATATCATTATCTTCATTGCCGGAGAGTAATACGCCATATGCTTTAGGAATAGCACGCCCAGCTCGTCCGACTTGCTGATAGTAACTGACAACAGAGCCAGGACTTTGATAGTGAATTACAAATGATAAATCTGGTTTGTCATAACCCATTCCCAAAGCTGATGTTGCTACTAGTGCTTTGAGTCTATTGTTAAGCAAACTATCTTCCAGCTTTAAACGCTGCATACCGTCAATACCTCCATGGTATGATTCAACGTTTATCCCCCTACTTTTCAGCCATTTGCTTACTTGGTCAGCATCTCTCGTTGTGGCTGTATAGATAATACCGGTACCATCAAGCTGTGGGAGAGTATCTGCTAACCATGCCAGACGTTGAGAACGTTTTGGAAAAGCGATGTTTTGTAAATGCAATGATTCACGTGTTAAATTTCCTCTATATACCTGAATATTATCACCTAATTGCAAACAAATATCATCCATAACTCTTTGATTAGCAGTCGCTGTTGTTGCTAAAATCGGCATATTTTCTGGTAAGAAAGGAAGTATATTTACTATCCGTTTATAATCTGGTCTAAAATCATGTCCCCAATCTGAAATACAGTGGGCTTCATCAATGACAAATAATCCGACCCGGTTTGCCATTGGTCTAAGTATATCATCATTAAAACTCGGTTTAGATAGCTGTTCTGGAGAAATAATAATTGCATCCAATTCTTCATTTTGAATACTGGCTACAGTTTGGTCATTTTCACTATTAGTATTTGATGAGTTTATTGTTCCGAGTTTTACCCCATATTTTGCTGCGGAATCAATCTGGTTACGCATAAGTGCTAGTAGTGGAGAAATAATAATGGTTGGTCCATAGCCTTGTTTACGTAAAAGCTTAGTAGCAATAAAGTATACTGCACTCTTGCCCCAACCAGTCCGTTGAACAACAAGTAACCTACCTCGGTTTTCAACTAATATTGATATCGACTCCCATTGATACTCATGGAAATTTGCTTCTTTATCACCAAGGCTATTCCTCAGCAAAGTTACAGCTTGATTTTTGATGTTTTTCTCCATTGGTCTGAGTTCCTATTACAGTTAACACTGTTTTTCACCACCAAACGTTGGGTGTAAGACTCTAATTATAATTAATGCTTTCTATATCTGAGTCAATTTCCCTTGTATACTTTTATGAGCAAACTTACTTGAAATAAGCACCATCCAATATGATTATTAGTCATGAAACAATTAATATGTAGGATAATAGTGAAGATAATAAAGTGTCAACAATACACGATCTTCTAAAAATTTTTGATTTTTTAAACTACGCTGTTTCAATTTATTTTTCTCCTTTTTCAAGGTAAATTCCTACTTTGCAACATAAATATTGGAAATCTTCTTTGGATAGTCCTGTTAGTCATTTAAATTTTTCGGCAGCTTCTTTTTTAATTGCTGTGAATTTTTTCATCGTGTAAACTTTTAATTATATTTAGCTACCGTATGTAAGTACATTTTAACATATTTATTTAGGAAGGATGTCTATTTATAATTTCGATATTTTTTATAACTTCTTGAAGTATTTCTCCATCTACCTTTAGGTATATCCTACAATAAAAAGCATCGTTTTTATCACTTCAATTAAGAAATTATTTCATATTTAGGCAGTCCTGCACAAAGTAGTGATTATTTTTAAAAAATGTTAAACATAAAAGAGCTAATCATGTTTATCACTACATATTGCAGGATTACCAAATTTTAGATTGTAAAGTTCCGAAAGCCAATAGTCATTTTCAGTCTCAATAGCTCTCTTCATATTATTAGCAAAATGTGTATCTTCATCCATTTTATGTTCTAATTTACGCAGAACTTCTGAGTTAGTCATTTTATATTCTCCAGATTAAAAATGATGTCCTTTTTCTTGGTATTAAATACAACAATATTAGAAAATGTTTTAGCTTTTTCCCAAGAAACTCTATTCATGGTATCTTTTGAGATAAAAGAGCGAAATCTCATACTTGCTTTACCACCAAGTTTATTCACAATAACTGACATTAATTGAGCGAGATTATACCTAAAACGAGAGACTTACCAACATCTTTTGTATTGATTCTAAATCAAATGTGACAGATCAGTTATCAACATGACATAACCATGGAGCTACATCTGCTTCTAATATTTTTTGCCGATAGTCGTTTAGATAATTAGCATCTGCTGAAGAAGATTCTCCAATACCCAGGATATCCCAAAACCAAAGTTCGTGACCATCTTTACTTCGTTCTATATGTTTTTCAGAAATTTTAGTTTCTGGCTGAATATCGTTGGTTTTCATCTTAGTACCGAATAAAGCATTGATTAGTGATGTTTTCCCAACTCCAGTTTGCCACATTACGGTTACAATAAGGGGTTTATTTTTAGCGGTTTCTATTCTACGTTTAATTTCTGCTTTTTGTTCATCTGTTACAGAAGTTTTATTTTCAATCATAAAAAATACCTCATAATATGTACTTACTTGTTGAAAAAGTTTTGCTTAAATTGTAGAATACATATCTACTTAATACTTTACTAACGATCCCATCATTATTTCAACCAATAAGAGCGTTATAGTGCTTCCCTCTTGTGTAAGGTACACAGCGATGCTAAAATGAAGAATTAATATCTTCAAAAATTGTAACTACCTACCATGCCCATGCCAACTTTTTATGTTTATAAATCATTACGATACGTTTAATTAAAATTATTTATAACAGTCATAAATTAAATCT
>JASFYV010000038.1:0-10072 GCA_045046925.1 Candidatus Marithrix sp.
AATTTTCATGGTGGTTGTGTTTTCTTTCAGATTGTTTTTGGATTATTCAATCACTACCACCTGTTTATCTTTTTCCTAATTTTTCTATCAGTTTGTGGCGAAGGTATTATTTCATCGTTAAAAGTATAATTCAACCATTCAATTGTCCAGTTTCTTTAGCAACCGCACGATAACACTAGGAAAAACTGTTTCATATGCTTTCCAAAAATCAGTATAACTGACTGCACATTGATAATAAACACCGGGTAATCCCATAATTCTTTAGCGTTTTCACGACTTACGGTCACCTCCTACTATCTCTCATGTATCAATCGCTAACCATATCCACTGTTTATTGCATTTTTGGCCAATAAATGACCATAACTCATAACATTCTATTGTTAAATGACTTTTAGTTTTTTCAGAAATGATAACTCTGTGAGGAACATTTTTATATTTTTCATTCACATAATTTTGCAACTAACGTTCAGATTTTGCCGCACGCACAATACTTCTAAAATCTACTGAATATGTCATTTTTACTCCATTTATTGAGAATATGGATATATTAAAAATTGCAACATTTCTAAATTGAGTCTACTATTTATATTTTTTAGATTCTAAGTATTTTCACGAATATTGCATATATATTTAACTCACTTGAAATTTTTATTTGAATCAAATTTAGAGAATATTAATGAAAAAATATCTGTTTATGTTCATATTTTATACAATACCATCTTATGCAATGCCACCTTACTTTGGCATTAGTGTAGGAACTAACTTATCCTTCCAAAATAGCACTTGTGTTACGGCTGCTAAAAAAACTCTTAGTAAAAATGGATTTAAAAATATTGTTCAATATAAAAATAGTTCTACTGTATTTGCTGCATATCGAAAAACTAGTCCATATCAATATAAAGCTTTAGTCAAATGTTTAGCTGATTCAGGAGTACTAATAGTGGTTGCAGTCGCTGATGTACCTAAGAACGCCAAGAACAAGGCTGATATTTTACGGCAAAAAATTCAGCAATATAATGGAATTAATTCCTCATCTACTTCAACTCAATCTATTTATACTACGCAATCTGTAACTGGAACTAGAAGCAATAAAGCTAAAGGCAATACTTCAGCTGATTGGGATAACTCTTTGATGGGCAAAAAAGAATGTATGGCTAATGCTGAACGTTCTTTAAGAAGGTCTGGGTTTTATAAAAGTTTAAACTATGATGAAAATTCTGTATATGCGAATAATAAACATAATTATAAAGCAGTTATACGTTGTTTAACAGATAATAAAGAAGTATATTATGAAGTTACTGGTGGGACAAAAAGTATTAGAGATAATTTAGTAGAGGATTTAAAAAAAGATTTTTATTAGAATGAATGTAGCTTTTATAGAGTGTTAATCATAAGGTGTTTGGGTAATTTTTAATTAATTGTGAATTTTGTTAATGAAAATCAAAATAATTAGTAATTAACCATTCTTCATTCACTAATTCACAAAGTATAACACCTATAAGAGTATTAATAACTGTTACCCACCAAAACATGGATATTTATTATATCTATGTTAAATGGTGGAAAATTGTTTTAATTTAGAATTTACTATTAATATCCGTTCTCATTATGAAAATCTGGAAAAGGCATTTGATTTCCCATAACTGCCCATATTATTCTAGCGACATTTTCTGGAGCAACAATAGTATAATTATTATTCACTGAAGCAAGTTTATCTCTCAATGCTTTCCGGATTTTTTCATCTCCAGTAAGATCAAAAATAATTTCAATATCATTACTAATGGCAATCATTTCATCTAAATCAACTATTCTAACTTCATTATCTTGTGCTAATAATCGACCTGAAGTTTCCTTTAATTCCGCTACACAAACAAGATTAATTCCATGTTTATCTAATTCCAACAGTCGTTCTAAAAATACCGACCCTACTCTGCCAAGCCCAATTATAGCTACATTTTGTTGTTCCATTAGAACTCCTCTGTTGAGAACACTGTTTTAGCTTCCACTAAATTAGAACGTTTAATTGATGTTAAATTCTTTAAATCCAAATCTGTATTAACAGCAGTATAAATTGCTCGAAATATATATTCACCATCTACATTTGGTTGCACCGTAAAATCGAGTAATCTCTGGCTAGTTTCTGTTATAGTAACATTACGTTTCCAAGGTTGTGGTTTATCATGTAATTGCCATTGTTTAGATTCTGTCGTGGTTACAAACCATAAATCTTTTCCAATAGTTATTGTTAACCAAATATCCACTGGAATAGTTCGAAGATTTTTTTCTATTAAATCTAACTGTAAAATTTCTCCAGCTAAATATTTTGGCTTTAATTCTCCAAATTCTAGTTGGGTTAATATTATTTTGCCTAATTTAAGTGATTGTAATCTCCGCATAATTTGTGCAACTAAATCACGAAACATCTCTTCACGTAGCATTTCATCTTCAGACGACATTGCCAGCACTGCCTGTTCATCAAACATATAGTCCCGCAATAGGCTAATATGTTGTTTTTCTAATAACACATTATCATTTGGTTTACGCACTTCCATTACAACTCGATAATTTAGTTCAAATTCCTCTTGTTTACCAGAAATAGAAGAAACGGTCAACACTCGGCGATCTATCGTTTCATTAGTTAAATAAACTATTGCTTGGGCAGCATTGGGATTAGAAACAACTTGGATTCCTTGTTCAATTAAAAGTCGTTGTACTTCAGCAGCTATTTTATTGGCAGAATCTGATTTTATATAGATGAAACTCATATTAAAATCTGCTGTACCACGTAGGTGAAAACCACAGCCATTAGTGAGTAACAATAAAACCATGATTAGATATTTTTTATTCATAACTACTTATCATCATCCATCAACATTGGTAAAGCCGCTTGTAAATATACCATCATTGACCATAAAGTTAAAACTGCAGCTATATATAATAATACAAAACCAATTTCGTAAACTGGTTGATCTAAAAATGGTTCTTCATATAATAACATTATTAAAGCTATCATTTGAGCGGTGGTTTTTACTTTACCAATTACTGATACTGCTACTTTAGCTCGTTGTCCAATCCCAGCCATCCATTCTCTTAAAGCTGATATAGTTATTTCTCGGCCAATAATTATTGCTGCTGGAATAGCTAACCATGGGCTAGGATGAGCCTCCACTAAAAAGACTAATGCAACAACAACCATTAATTTATCGGCAACTGGGTCTAAAAAAGCTCCTAATGCAGAGGTTTGGTTCCAACGTCTTGCTAAATAACCATCTAGCCAATCGGTTAAAGCAGCGAATGCAAACACCAAAGCCGCTATTAAATTTGCTTCAGGTAAATAAAATACCCCGACAAATATTGGAATTAAACCAATTCTGACTGAGGTTAAAATGGTAGGAAAATTCATTATATGCTGTATAATTATTTGAATAGTATTCCAAATGCGATTCTCATTATATCATTGAAATAAATTACATTCAATTTATCTGGTACTAACTTATTAAAATGTCTTATATTTTATTGTTTTATCTAACAACTAGTGTTTTAACAGAATCTAAATCATCTCCAGAGACGGCCAAAAAACAGGTTATAGAAATCTTATCACAACCAGATTTTAAAACTACTCGTAAAGAATATCATTTACGATATATTAATGATTCGACAGGAATTTTAGAAAAACCAATATTGGGATTTATTAAAATAATTGCTCAATTAACGGAAATATTACTTTGGCTAACATTATTTGTATTAGTAATAATTATTTATAATTTACGTATTATCAAAAAACCTAATTTTTTTAAGTCAACTAATTATAAAAATACAACTACAGTATTAGCCAAAGATAAAATATCTAAACCTGTATACTCAGATGTTTCGCAACAAGCATGGAAATTATGGCAAGCTGGTGCTGATCATGCTGCTATCAGTTTATTATATTGTGGTGCATTGGCAATGTTACATAAATATTATAGCTTACAAATAACTGATAATCTTACTGAAAATGAATGTATTAAATTAGTAAGACTAAAACAATCAAAACAATTAGCTAAATATTTTATTAATCTAACCCGTACTTGGCAAAATATTGCTTATGCCAGACGTTCACCCAATGATAATGAAGTAAAAAATTTATGTATAGAATGGCAACGGCATTTTAAATTGGATTAAGTATTATTTACTACATAATTTCATTCCTTTATCTGCAATTATTTTTATATCTGAATTAGTTTGTAAAATAGCGTCTATTTGTAAATAGTTACCAGTGACAATAGCTAATTCACTAATTGCATAATATTTATTAGCAGCTTTAAAAGTAACAATACCAGGTGGAGTACATTCTAACTCTCCTTTGGAAACTGTAAATGGCCATTGTTCATGTTCTTGCTTAGTAATTAACAATGGAGGATTTTTTCCAAGTTTGATAAGCTTTTGTTTATAGTGATCTAATTTCTGTTGATATTTTTTATTATCAGGAAATAATTCTAATAAATTAGCATATTCTCTCAAATTAGCTTCAATTTGGGATGATGGTATATTACGCAATTTCCGTACTATTTTCTTTTCTTTAGATTTTTTTATCTTTAGTTTAGCTCTTTTAACAAGTGCTTGTAACTTAGAGTTATCCGAAAATTCAGATTCATTTACTAATTTAATTGCCTTTTCATATTTACGATAACCTATTAAACTAGACGTTTTTTTGATTGTACGCTTAATTTTTTTATTTTTATTTCTAGTTTTTTGAGCAAGTTCAGCTTTATAAATTAAGGTTTTTATTCTACAATCAGAATCAATCTGTTTGGTATCAGTTTTAATAACTCTGCTATATTTTCCAGTTTCATACCATTTTTTTAACTTTTTGAAATTCTTATCAATATGTTTTTTAGCTTTCATTGTTACTTGTTGTAATTCTGGTATATAAAAAGGTTCTGCTAAATGATAAACCTCTAGGTATTTACCATCTTTAACGAGTTGTGGGACTTGTTCAATAACTATTTTTATTTGTTCTTGCTGTAATTTTTCTTTAGAATTATCAATTAATTTTCTAACATCAGAATCAAAAGATATATAAGGGTTGCCTTGAATAAGTACTTCTTGATATTGCTTATCATTATATAAATATTTTAGTTCTGCCTGTATATCTTCACGTACTTCAATATATTCCTGTTTTTTTATATTTTCCGTTTCTCTGCTAACTAATTTATTTAGTTTTTCAATATCTTCACCAAAATATATTTGATATATTAAAAACCTTGTTTTAAATAAGTCTTCATCAGTTTCATATTGTAAAGATACAATTGCTGTTAATATAGCCATTAAAACTACTATTATTTTTACACTTATAAGATAATTTACCTGTATTTTCTGCAAAATATCTTGTGCATATGGTGTAATAAGTAATGCAGCAACTATTAGGCTTATGCCAGCAAAAAGTAAGTTCATTGCTAGTAATCCACCTATTAGCAACAATCCTATAACAAATAGCCAATTAATAAATCGAAATATATATTTCACTGTTTTTAGATATTTAGGATATATATTAGTGCCTTAGTGTTTATAGACTAACATATAATAAGTAGTTTTATAAAATTTACCATGGACGTGGTGGGGAAATTTTTCCACCTTCTGTTTCACGCCATGCTTGTTTCAGTAAATTGCGTATCATTTTTGAATAATTGGCTTTGGATTTATTATTAAAGCTATTTTTCCAAGTTTTTAACAAATACAAGAGATTTTCTAATTGCATCCATAACCAGGTTATAACTGCCCCATGATGTTTGCGATAATATAACAATGTACTACGCATTTGCCATAAATTAATCTGTTTACCACTGGTAGATATGTCCAAATTAGTCAAACTTTTACAAGATTCTCCACCTAAATGCACAACAATCACATCTGGCCAATAGTATACCTCATAACCAGCAGCTTTAAAACGTTTACACAAGTCTACTTCTTCACAATATAAAAAAAACTGTTCATCAAAATAGCCTATTTTTTCTAGTACTTTACGAGACATAATAGAAAAAGCTCCAGGAACCCAATCTATACTAGCAGCTAACTCAGAATCTGCCCAAGTACGATCCATACGACCAAAAAATTTAGATTTAGGATATTTATTAGCCCAACCAGATTTAACTAGGAAATGATTAAGTAAACTAGGAAACATACGTGCTGATGGCTGCCAACTACTATCTTTATTGACTAATCTAGCTCCACCTATACCAATTTTAGGATTAGCCTGCATATAGGCCAAAGCCCTTTCAAGAGCATATGGTTGCAAAAAAGCATCTGAGTTGAGTAACACTATATACTCACCTCGCGCCTTAGCAAATCCTATGTTATTAGCAGCGGCAAAACCTAAATTTTCACTACTACAAATTAATTTAATTTCTGGAAATTCACTAGCAACCATGATTGCAGAATTATCTTTGGAAGCATTATCAATTACTATTGTTTCATAATTGATAGTACCAGATTCTTTAATTAAGGTATTTAAACAATCTCGTAATAAATCGCAAGTATTAAATGATACGATGATAACAGAAATTTGGGGATTATTCATGGTAATTATAAATGTTAAATTTAAAACTGCTTATGCTATCCCTACCGATACTACGCATCATCAATGATTCCAACTCCATTGCATTATCTTGGTCAATTTCAGCTTAGGGCAAATATCAGACCAAATTTTTTATTTTAAGATTGTCAAATAAACTTAGTCTTAAATATGATATTAGCATTTTATGGATGTTTTTTTCATTTTTTAAAAATATCTTAAAACCTATTGTATTCTTTTAGTCGATGATAAGCAATTCAAATAGCATACTTCATTCCAACGTTTGGTTTTAGAATTATTTAATCTAATTCGTAATATTTATTACTATATAAAATTTATATTATAGTCGGCATAACTTCAGTTATGAATTACTATACTCCATTATCATAGGGATTTTGTACTTTATAATTGTGAATTAGTGAATTAAAAATGGTTAATTACTAATGATTTTGACTTTAAATTAACAATTAATAATTCACAGTTAACCATTCACAGTTAACCATTCACAATTAATTAAGAATTACTATACTCCATCATAACTTTATCATAGGTATTTTGAATTTCCTGTTCAAACTCATTAAATTTACTAATTTCTTCACTGCCAAATTGAGATTTAATCCGTCGAGCTTTAGCTAAAATAGATAAATTGGCAAGTTGTTGTACTGGAACTCCTGCTTCCAATAAAGTAATACCTTTATGATAAATAGTTAGCATTAAACTCAATAATAACATCTGTTTTTCTGGAGAACAAAAGCTATCTTTCTCATCAGTAGCATTTTGTTGTAAAACTCCTTCTCTAATTAAAGCAGCACCTTCCAATGTCCAACGTTGAGCAGAAGATAAAGCCTCTGGACCAACTAGATTCACAATTTTCTCTAATTCATCAGAATTAGCCAGTAATTTTAAAGCTTCATTACGATATTCTTGCCAATGAATATCAATATTTTCGGCCCACCATTGTTGAGCAGTGCTAACGTAATCAGAAAAGCTATCATTCCAATCAATTGATGGATAATGCCGAGCATCAGCTAATTCTTTTGATAAAGCCCAAAAAGTTTGGACAATTTCTTTAGTATGGCTAGTGACAGGTTCTGAGAAATCTCCCCCTGGTGGTGATACTGCTCCAATCAATGTTACTGAAGCTTGTTTATTATTTAAGGTTGTGACACGACCAGCTCGTTCATAAAAAGCTGCTAGTCGAGAAGCTAAATAAGCTGGATAACCTTCTTCCACTGGCATTTGTCCCAAGCGACCACCAACTTCTCGCAGAGCTTCTGCCCAACGACTAGTAGAATCAGCTACCATCACTACATCAAAACCCAAATCTCGATAATATTCAGCGATAGTCACTCCAACATAAATGGAAGCTTCCCTAGCTACTACTGGCATATTGGAAGTGTTGGCTATCAACAAAGTGCGTTCCATCAAAGAACGACCAGTGTGTGGATCGATTAATTCTGGAAAGGTCTCTAAAATATCAACTAGTTCATTGCCACGTTCTCCACAACCAACATAAATTACAATTTCAGCATTAGCCCAACGAGCAATTTGCTGTTGTAACATGGTCTTGCCTGCACCAAATGGCCCTGGTATTGCTCCTTTACCACCTTTCAACAATGGGAAGAATGTATCTAAAATCCGTTGACCAGTAAGCAATGGTAAAACTGCATGATCTCTATTTTTATAAGGTCGTGGAGTTCTTACTGGCCAGCGGTGAAACATTTGTATGATTTGAATCGTGCCATCATCAGCTTTGATCTTGGCAATAGTATGTTCTATATTATATTCACCAGCATGAGCTAATTCTAGCAGTTCTCCTTGACAATTAGGTGGCACTAAAATAGGATGATTGATAGTCTCTGTTTCTTGAACGTTTCCAAGTAAAGTGCCAGAACTAACCTGAGTACCCAATGGCAACCTACTATTAGAAGTAAAATTCCATAAATGATCACGTTCTAATGGATCAATATCCAAACCACGACTAATATAATCACCGCTAGCAGCAAAAACTTTATCTAATGGACGTTGCACTCCATCAAAAATTTTTCCTAGTAAACCTGGTCCTAATTCCACTGATAATGGGTGTCCTAAAGCTTGGGCTATATCACCTGGGCATAAAGATTCTGTAGATTCATATACTTGCACAGTAGCTAGTTTTCCATCCAACCGAATAACTTCACCCATTAAGTTTAATTTGCCGATTTTAACTTGTTCTCCGTTGCGAACTTCTGGAAGTTGTACTGTAACAATAGGGCCATTGATCGCAATAATTTCTCCAGTATTTTTAGACATTTAAATATTCCTCGTTGGGTTTACTGAAGCAAATAATTGAGCAGTAATAACTTGATAAATTTCATTTTCTAATCGAACAATTAAACCTTCAAAACTATTATTTATTCTAATTCGATTATCCGCATTGTGTATTATTAAACCACCAGTAATCTGTTTAGTTTCCATAGATAAAATACATATTTTGTTTGGTACGCACTCTTTTATAATAGCTTCCCATTGAGGAGCTAATAGCTGATAATCTTTAGCATTCACTTCTATTATTAATTTTTTATCCGTAAATAAAGTAGCTGTATTGGTAAGATATTGTTTCAATAAATTAATATAATTATCAGTAGTTAAATTTTGTAAATATTGCTGCATATTAGCTATTACGGATTGTATTAAGCTCCAGCGTAATTGATCTAATTCTGCCTGCATAGAAATTTCACTAGCTTGTACTTTTCTACGATATTCTTGTTCTGCTGCTGTTTGAGCTTTTTCAATTTCCCGTGCTTCTCGTTTAGCCAATTGTTTATTAGCATCAGCTAGGATTTTAGTTCGTTGTTGTTGAGCAGCTTGTAAATTACTATTGGCTAAGTTTTTAGCCTGACTATGAATAGCTGTTTCTAATTGTTCTAATTGGGTGTTCATTATTTGGTTACTAAGTTTTTCTGTAATTTATGGTAGATATGATAAATTTTACTTATTTGATATATTTACTAAAATTATACACTTTCTAAGATTAATTTTCTAGATTATTCTAATTCACGTCATTTATAGCATTTCCCGTTTGTCTTCCCCCATCCTCTCCTAATTTAGGAGTGGAGCAAGGGGTGGTTATACTTCACTAAATCGGGAAATGCTATAATAGTAAATTCTAACCTGAGTTAGACATAAAAATATAATTTATTTAATATAAATATGTTCCTAAATTTAGAAACACAATGTTTTAGAAGCTTTGCTTCAAGTTTAGACCAAGCAGAGCTTGATGATAACCAGTGCGTTATAAAATTTGGGAACGATATTAAACTTATTACATTTTTACGTCGAACTCAGGTTAAATTCTAGTTTCATTTACAAAAAATTTATGTTTAAGTGACTAGCATTTATTTTGAAAATTGTAAATGGGAGGGAAGTTAATATTTATAGAATGTAACTACCTACCATAGCTATGAAACAACAATAGTAGGAGAAAATAACTTACGTAAAGAGGTGAAGACATTATGGCCTTGCTTTCGAACAGTTAAG
>JASFYV010000039.1:0-7381 GCA_045046925.1 Candidatus Marithrix sp.
GATCACGTAACTTTGCATTTTATTTTTCTAAATGCTTTAGTTTTTCTGATAGTTCTTATCTTCTTTAAGCTTTCTATGTCGTTTGGTAGCTCTTTCATCTCTTTAGTTTAACATTTCTTTTCGTATATACTTTATTATTATTTACTATGGTAGGTAGTTACTAATCATCAATACTATTATGTCATAGCACTAGAAAGAAATCATATCCTTAACATCCTGATTTAAATACAATTTTAGCCAAAATATTCTTTTAAATTTCACTACTATATCTATAAAAAATAGCAGTGAAGTGTTAAAAACAACTATTAAAGATTATTCATCAGTTACACAGCCATGTGAAGCATCTTTAACATTTTTAATATACTTATATAAAGTACCTCTAGTAGCCTTATAAGCTGGTGCAACCCATTGATTTCGGCGCTGTTCCATCTCATCAGGACTAACCGCTACATTTAATACATTGCTTTCTGCATCCACCGTAATTACATCACCAGTTTTTATCAGAGCTAATGGGCCACCTTCTTGAGCTTCAGGAACAATATGGCCAACAATAAAACCATGTGATCCACCAGAAAATCTACCATCAGTCAGCAACGCAACATCTTTACCTAAGCCAGCTCCTACAATTGCTGAAGTAGGGGTTAACATTTCCGGCATTCCTGGCCCACCTTTAGGTCCTTCATAGCGAATGACAATTACATCTCCTTTTACAATCTGTTTTTGTTCTAATGCACTAAGCATATCTTCTTCACAATCATATACTTTAGCTGGTCCAGAAAAAACCAAACCTTCTTTACCAGTAATTTTAGCTACAGATCCACCAGGAGCTAAATTACCTCTTAAAATTTGAATATGGCCAGTTGCTTTGATTGGATTTTCTAATGGAAGAATAACTTCTTGGCCAGCAGTTAAACCTGGTAAATTAGCTAAATTTTCTGCAATTGTATTACCAGTGACAGTCAAACAATTTCCATCTATTAATTCTTTTTCTAACAAATACTTCATCACTGCTGGAGTGCCACCAATATTATGCACATCTTCCATTACATATTGGCCGCTTGGTTTTAAATCAGCCAAAAATGGAATTCTATCACTAACTTTTTGAAAATCATCTATGGTCAAATCAATATCTACTGCTCTGGCCATAGCAATCAAATGTAATACCGCATTAGTTGAACCACCTAAAGCCATCACGATAACCATTGCATTTTCAAAAGCAGCCCGAGTCATAATATCCCGAGGTTTTATATCTTTTTCTAACAGATTACGAATGGCAGCTCCTGCATTAAAACATTCTTCCATTTTGCCAGGTTCTTCAGCCGGAATAGAAGAGCTATATGGTAAACTCATTCCCAAAGCTTCAATGGCCGATGCCATGGTGTTGGCCGTATACATTCCACCACAAGCTCCTGCTCCCGGGCAAGCATGTTTTACGATATCTGCACGTTTGTCTTCATCGATAATTTCAGATAAACATTGGCCATAAGCTTGGAAAGCCGACACAATATCTAAAGTATTATCTTCTTTGTCATAACCAGGTTTGATCGTACCACCGTAAATCATTAAAGATGGGCGGTTTAAACGTGCCATAGCAATAATACAACCCGGCATATTCTTATCACAACCAGGTAAAGAAATATTAGCATCGTACCATTGAGCTGCCATAATAGTTTCTACCGAATCCGCTATTATATCTCTGGATTGCAAGGAAAAACTCATTCCTGAAGTTCCCATTGAAATACCATCACTGACTCCGATAGTATTAAACCGCATTCCTATCATACCAGCAGCTTTGACTCCTTCTCGGACTTTAGTTGCTAAATCCATTAAGTGCATGTTACAGGTATTGCCATCATACCAAACACTAGCAATTCCAACTTGAGCTTTATCCATATCTTCTTCAGTTAGGCCAGTGCCATATAGCATAGCTTGTGAAGCACCTTGGGATTTAGGCTGGGTTATTCTGGAACTAAACTTATTTATTGCCATTAAATTCTCCAATATAAATAGATATATCGTATCATATAGCAATTTTTAATTCTATAATACAGGAGCAATGTCATTAAGTTAAAGGGCAGACACGCAGGTCTGCCCCTACATAATATATTTCAATATTGTAGGGGCGAACCTATGTGTTCGCCCTGCTTAATAACATTATAGCTTAGGAGTGGAACTAATAGTTGAACTCCCCACATTCTTAGTTTAGGAGCAATGTCATTAAGTTAAAGGGCAGACACGCAGGTCTGCCCCTACATAATATATTTCAATATTGTAGAGGCGAACCTATGTGTTCGCCCTTTAACTTAATGACATTTTGAAAAATATTATATATTACAACTGCTTGATAAGTACCTTGGCTTGTCTCTGATAATTATAAATTTTACGTCTTTCGACTGGTAAATCCTGTAAATTTGCTATTTGAAAGCCACGTTCTTGAAACCAATGGGCTGTTTGGGTAGTAAGGATAAAAATCTGCCTAATTTTTAACTGTTGAGCTTTCTGTTCTAAAAAATTCAACAAAATTCCACCTCGATCTGCACCATGATAATGTTTATGAACTGCTAAACAAGCTAATTCAGCTATTTCCTCATCCATAAAAGGGTACAAAGCAGCACACGCAACCACCATTCCATCTCTTTCTTGCACCGTAAAATAATCAATTTCCATTTCTAATTTTTCCCTAGACCTACGAACTAAAATACCAGCTTTTTCTAATGGTTTGATTAGCTCTAAAATACCACCAACATCATCTATCGTTGCATTACGAATATTCTCATAAGGGTTAGTACTAACTAAAGTTCCTATTCCATCTCGAGTGAATAATTCTAATAATAAAGCTCCTTCAATATATCTTGATAATAGATGAACTCTTTGAATACCGTTTTGGCAAGCTTGAACAGCATTTTTTAACTGATTATCATCATTTGGTTTAGCTTCTGCTAATGTCAACTGTCGTAATAATTGGCCATTTTTATTAAATAATCCTTCATTTTCCGTTAGATATATTAGTTTATTAGCCTTTAAACCAATAGCAACTGTTGCTGCCACTTCTTCTGTCAGTAAATTAAACGCTTCTCCAGTTGGTGAGTAACCTAATGGTGAAATTAGTACTATACATCCATCATCTAATCGTTGACTAATTGTGCTTATATCAACTTGTCTTATCTCTCCAGTGTGGCAAAAATCAATGCCATTTCGTACTCCTATTGGGCGAGCAGTTATGAAATTACCGGATGTAACACAAATATTAAAATTAGCTGTTGGCGAGTTAGCTAAACCCATGGATAATAAGCTTTCTATTTCTGCACGAACTTCTCCACAGGCTGCTTTAACACATTTGAGAGCTATTTCATCCGTAATCCGAATATTGTTAACATAGTTAGATTTCTTACCCCGAATATGTAATCCTTGTTCGATTTGAGGTCTGATTCCATGCACTAAAACCAGTCGTATTCCTAAACTATTTAGCAAAGCAATATCATGAATTAAGTTTGGAAAATTATGATCTTGTACTGCTTCACCCCCAAAACAAATTACAAAAGTATTACCTCGATGAGCATGAATATAAGGAGAAGCACTACGAAACCAATCAATAAATTGTTGTTGTATCATTAAAATTAGGTAATCTTGATAACGCTAAGGTATGATGAAACCGCTATAGCTATGATTTAAGCTGCTGTAGCAAAGATAATAACTGTTCACCAAAATTCACTTTAGCTTCTATTGGTAAATACAAATGTTGAGGATTTGCAAAAGCTTGACATTTAACTGCATCTTTTTCAGTCATTATAATTGGTAAATTATCATTAAATTGAATATCTTTAGGATGATAATGATGGTGATCTGGAAATGGATGTTTATTTATAATAAGACCATGTTTTTGCAAGCAATTAAAAAAATTATCAGGATTACCAATTCCAGCAATCGCATGCACAGTTTGTCCTTGTAATTCTGTTAAATCATATAATATTTGATTATTAAATACCATACATAACGGTTTAAGTTGATATTGCATAGTATTTTCTGTCTTGTCTGTTGAACCATTAAATATTATAAAATTCATATCAGTAAGATAATCAATTGGTTCTCGCAAAGGTCCGGCTGGTAGACAACGTTTGTTACCATAACCACGAGTAACATCAACAACTGTAATTCTTATATCATGGTGCAATGCATAATGTTGCAAACCATCATCACTAATAATAATATTACAATCTTGTTCCAGAACAGATGCAGCTTGAAATCTATTTGGAGATACTACTACCGGACATTCACTTTGACGAGCTAACAATACTGGTTCGTCACCTACTAAGTAAGGATCGCTATCTGGATATACAATTTGTGGCCATTTTTTAGCGTGGCCTTTATAACCTCTGCTAATTATTCCGGGTTTAAATCCCTGTTGTTTTAGAAATTTTCCTAACCAACTCACTAAAGGAGTTTTGCCAGTTCCCCCAACTGTAATATTACCAATCACAATTATTGGCACTGTAATCCGTCGGCTAGTAAGTAAATTATATTTATATGCTTTACGACGGACTCGTACAACAGCACAAAATAACCAAGATAATGGAACTAATAAGGTACTTAAATGGTGTTTTTTATACCATAAATCATTTATTGTCATAAGTATAGCAATTCTTAATTCTATAATGGTTAATTAACTGAAGTTAGATAATATGTAAAATATAGATACTCCGTTACTTGTCAAGCTAAATAGTTAAAAAATTACAAATAGTTTGAAGAGAACATTATTGAATCTCGAAACTCAATATATTGGAGAATGCTATAAATATTAGTGCGAATTTTTCCATAAAATTTGACAACTGAATTTGATTAGATACAATGTGAATTCATTAAATCTAAAAATTTGGATACTATTTATACTTTAAGGTAAAATCAATGAAACTAAAATTAATCACGGTAGGATTATTAATTTGGAGTTTACAAGCAATTGCGGCTGTTGAAGAATGTTCTTATCAGGTAATAAAAGTAGGTGAAAATGACTCTTTGACAATGCGTTTAGGGCCTGGAATAAAATATCAGAAAGTTGGTGCTATTCCATTTAATGGGATTGAAGTAGCTATTACTGGGCCAGAAACTAAAATTGGAGAAACAACTTGGACTCCAGTTAAATATAAAGGAATCAATGGCTGGGTTAATCCTGCTTATCTGGAAAAAGATTGTCCTAATTACCATACTGTTATTTTTGGAGAAACTTTGTTTTATATAGCTCAAAAATATGATTATAATATTAAAGAGATAACTAAATGGAATAATTTACAACCACCTTATGCTTTAGCTGCTGGACAAAAATTGAAATTATTTCCCAGAAATTGTCAATATCGTGTAGTTAATGTTCGGGATGATGATATGTTGTGGATACGTTCTAAAGCTGATGAAAAATCACAAGGAATTGGAGCTATACCATTCAATGGAGTTGAAATAAAAATCACTGGGCCAGAAAAAATAGTTAAAAATACTCATTGGATACCAATAAAGTATAAAGAATGTATAACTGGTTGGGTTAATTATAGTTTTATTGAAGAAGACTGTTAAATAAAATTTGGGAATGAAAATTCCCAAAAACTGGATAGATTACCATAAATAATTGATTATTGAATTAATTTTATAACGGATTAAAAGATAGACAGGATTTTAAACCAGATGATTTTGATTTAATCATATTTTATCTTTTAATCCTGCATAATCTTGTTCAAACATTCTCGTGCTTTCATGGAAGTTCGCCGATTGTATTTAAATTTTAAGATAAATAAAATATGAAAATAGTATTAGGTGGTCCACCATATTCTGGCAAATCATGCTTGAGAGAAGGTCTTAAACAGGATACCAAATGCTCCCTATCCATATGTTATAACCGCATGTCCTGATGGTGAAGGATGTTGGCATTATGAAGCAACTAGTTATGACCCGAAAAATACTGAAATTTTAAAACAAGACTATAAAGGTGAATTTAATGATAGTTTTATTAAACGGGTATCTGATGATGTTAAAAACTGTAGAGAACCTTTGACATTAATAGATATTGGTGGAAAAATTACTGACGATAATAGGATTATTTGTAGAGACGCTACTCATATAATCTTAATAGCTGGTGATCTGAAAGAGTTAGATTCATGGCGGGATTTTTCTAAACATCTAAATTTACAAATAATTGCCGAGTTACATAGCGATTATAAAGGAAAAGTAGATAAAAAACTTAAACTTGATAATGACAATATCTACAGAGATTCAATCCATTATTTGGATCGAAAAAAGAACGTCCAACAGTGAAACAATTAGCTAAAATTATCGTAGACATGATACCAACTGATATAGAATCTGATTCTATGAATAAGAATACTACGACATTTAATATTGAGCTAAAAGCTAATAATGAATTAAAAATTGGGTTTGGTAAGAAAGTAGCTCAGAATAATGAAATAGTGAAAGATGTAGAACAACGCCTTAAGCAACTTATTGAAAATAGTGATATATTCGGTGGTGAAATTATAAAAATTAATGGCCCAGCTAGTCTACCAATAGGTATGGTATTTGCCCACAAACTTGATCATTTATATCAAGCAGTTGCCTGTTATGACCCCAAATTAGCTAAATATGTAGTTGCCATTGCACATGGTGATAAATATTCAGTTGGCGATTTGTTGGAATAACTTATGAAACAACTAGCTGAACTTATACATTATTATGAAGTACGAATGCTCGCATTGACAGAATATTCAAGCAGAATTTGGAATCGTTTTAATTGGTTTTTCACTTTAGAACTGGCAGTATTTGGTTTCTTTTTTAGCCATTTAGAAACATTGCCAAAAAAATTTATTTGTACCAATAATAGGAATAGTAGTAGCTATACTGTGGTTTTTGATAGGATTTGAAGATCGTAAATCTATGAAAAGGCATAGTGAAATGGTGAATGAAGTTGACATAAAAATAAGAGAAATATTTACAAAACAAGATGTTAATTTTGAAACAAAAATTAAAAAACATTCAAGCAGATGTGGGTATTGTTTGCGTTTCCTCTAATTGTGGGATTGTCTTGGGTATTTTTTTTAGTTTAAATGTCCTATTCAAAAATAACTCATAAATCGTTGAAACTTTTTTTTACTCAACAGTCATATATTACCTTTGCTTTATTATTTGGTAGTCGTGCAACTGGAATGGTTTATCCACAAAGTGATTGGGATTTTGCGATTTGGTTTAATAATTCTTCGGTAAATTAACGTTTTATCCAAAAAGAACAGTTGCGTCAACAATTAGCTAAGGGGTTTGTTTGATGTAAATTAATTAATCCTTGATAACCACAATCACCTAAAATAAGAACAGCTGATGAACAAATAATTTGACTTTCTTTAAATAATTT
>JASFYV010000040.1:0-39372 GCA_045046925.1 Candidatus Marithrix sp.
CCAGTTACCAATTCGTTTTATTGGGATTGGTGAACAAGTAGATGATTTACGCCCTTTTGTAGCAAATGACTTTGTCAAAGCTTTAATTTCTAAATAAATTTATATAAACAGGTGTATAGCATTTCCTAATTCAGTTAAATATAACCTCCCCTAATCCCCTCCTTATTTAAGGAGGGGACGAAAGGGATGGTTTATGTGCTTTATACAAACGGGAAACACTATATATTATGCACCATATTTTCTAGTAATAATTGTAATCTTAATTTAGACTAAAATTATGCAAGATTTTCCTCGTGAAAAATTATGTGAGTTAGTAAAACAACATGGTTCTGGTTTAGGTGAAGATGCTGAACGTTGTGAGTTTTTTTTGCGTAATGCTTGTGGAAGTGAACATAAGCGTGAAGTATTTGTGCTGGTTAATGCAGTTAAGGAAGGTATTCCTAAGGAATTGGCTAATCCACCGCAAGCATTACCATTAGATATCATATCTGACTATTTATCTCAACGTTTGTTTGATAATTTATGGTTAGATCAAGTTGCCAGTGAATGGGCAGTACAAACTTGGACAATTGCTTTAGAGCTAGTAACTAGTGAAGAACCGATAGAAACTATTGAATTACAAATGCCACCCTTAATCAATAATAATATCGATATAGATACTAACAAACCAAATAAATTTAAACAGCTTTCTGCATTAAATCCTATAGATTATTTTCGGCTATTATGGTGGATGCTAGTTGTCCCTAAACATTTACAAGAATATAGAAATATATTTGGTAAGAAAGATGATGTTCAAGTTGGTAATTGGCTAATCAGTAGTTTGATTTGGTGGCCGATGCTAATACTTACATTAGCGTTATCGTTAGATATATTACCTTATGTTGAAAAAGATTGGTTACCAGATACCTTTTGGTTGTTTAGTATATTGACATTTTGTGGATGGTTACTGACTGGTTGGTTAAATACTAGTAGAGATATATTAGTAGCAATGATTGTATTATTAGCCGGTATCTTAGCAGGCATTATAGGTGGGGTTGTAGCCGTTCATATAGCAGTTGATATAGTAACAGGAGTTATTATTGGCACAACTATTTGCTTAGTAATAATTATAACCAATTTTATGGCGGTAATTATTGCGAATGATATTGCCATAATTGTAGCTGGTGGAGTTGCTGTTGGTATAACAGTTGGAGCTGCTGTTGGAATAGGGGTTAGTACTGCTGGATTTGTAGAAGGCTTTATCGCTGGTGGAGTAATAGGGTTTATAACTGGTTTTATGGTAAATTTTATATCCGATGTGGTAGGTAACGCTATAGAATCTAGTTTAGAAACTGGCCAACCATATTTAATAGCTCAATTTAGTTTTTTATTATTAATAATGATACCTATTAGTTTAATCGGTATGGCTACCAACAATTTGGTATTTAATTTATAAACAAAGAACCTTTAAATAGGAGTGCAAAATTTATTTCACAATAGATCAACATAAAAAACCAAAAAATATTTCTATCTAATGGAAATTATTAGAGAAAACTCTTGCACTCCAACAATCACAAATAAATAGTATTATGTTAGAATTTCCTCTTAATAAAAACAAACTAGCACAAATAATCGAACGTTATCCGACTCCTTTTTATTTATATGATGAAATAGGAATCCAAAATAATGCTCAACAATTAAATACAGCTTTTACCTGGAATAATGGTTTTAAAGAATACTTTGCGGTAAAAGCCAATCCTAATCCATATTTGTTGAAATTATTAAAAGATCAAGATTTTGGAATGGATTGTAGTTCTTTGTCAGAATTATTACTTGCTGAAAAATGTGGCATTATTGGTGAAGAAATTATGTTTAGCTCCAATAATACTCCAGTTGAAGAATTTGTAAAAGCAATTGAATTGGGAGCTATTATTAATCTTGATGATATTAGTCATATAGATTTTTTAAAACAGCAGGTTAGTAGTCTACCTGAATTAATTTGTTTCCGCTATAATCCTGGTAATCTACGCACTGGTTCAACAATTATTGGGCATCCTGAAGAAGCCAAATTTGGTTTTACTCGTGAACAATTATTTACTGGTTACAATCTTGCAAAACAATATGGGATTAAAAGATTTGGCATTCATGCAATGATAGCTTCCAATGAACTTGACCCAAATTATTTTATTGAAACTGCTGAAATGTTATTTAAATTAGTGGAGGAAATTTCAGCAACGGTTGGAATCCAATTTGAATTTGTTAATATTGGCGGTGGGATAGGAATTCCCTATAAGCCGGAAGAAAAACCTGTTGATTTAAACATAATTAGTCAAGGAATTAAAGCTAAGTACGAATCATATAATTTAGCTCCAATTAAATTGTATATGGAATGTGGCCGTATGATTACTGGGCCATTTGGCTATCTTGTGACAAAAGTACGACATATTAAGCAAACCTATAAAAATTTTGCCGGACTTGACGCTTGTATGACAAATTTAATGCGACCTGGAATATATAATGCCTATCATCATATAACAGTGTTAGGTAAAGAAGATTTAGCTCATGATACTTTGTATGATGTAACTGGTTCACTTTGTGAGAATAATGATAAGTTTGCCATTGATCGTAAGTTACCACAATTAGATATTGAAGATATTATTATAATTCATGATGCTGGAGCTCATGGCCATACAATGGGTTTTAATTATAATGGCAAATTGCGTTCTGCTGAATTATTATTACGAAATAATGGTAATATTATGGAAATTCGTAGAGCAGAAACTATAGAAGACTATTTTACTACTTTGAACTTTGATAAGTTAACAGAATTTTGATAATAAAATATCAGTAATTAAATGTAGGTTGGGTAGAATGAAACCCAGCATAACCAACTAACATCATAATAGCCATGGATATAAAAAAAATTTTAGATAGACAAGCATTACAACCACAATATGTTGTCGATCATAATGAGAAAAAAACTGCTGTTATTATATCTTTAGTAAAATTTAATGAATTATTTGATAAAATAGCTACAGTAGTTCAATTAGCAGAAAGCTTAGAAAGAACAGTTGCCCAGCAAAAAAAACAAGGCAGCTCAATTGAAGCACCAACTGAAGATATAACTTCAATCAAACAGCATTATGAATTACTAAATAAAATGCTGGAAAATCTGCGGGAATATCAAACAACTAATGTTGTGGTAAAACGCAAATTAATGCTGCAAAATATTATTACCAATTTAGAAAAAGAAGTACAAACCAGAAAAAGCTTATTAGGCGAAGTAAAAAAACAAACAAAACCAGCAGTTTTACATAATGTAGCTAAATTACCAACAGATATTATAAAAAGTTCAGTATTTAATAAAATTAAAAATGGCTTATTAGATAAACCTATAGGGGGACAAAAATCTCCAGTGATTATATCTGCCCCTTGTGGTGCTGGTAAATCAACTATAGCAACAGTATTAGCTCATGATGAAGATGTTAGGTTGACTTTTTCGGATGGAATTTTTTGGGTTAATTTAGGTGTAGAAGCAGATATATTAACTCAACAGATAACTTTAATTCAACAATTTACTAAATCAATTCCAGATGTTTTTTCTATAGAAGAAGCCACTCGATATCTAAATAAATTATGTGAAACCAAAGCTTGTTTAATAATTTTAGATGATGTATGGGATTCTCAAGATATTTTAGCATTTAATATTGCTGTGGAACATAGCCGATTAATGGTTAATACTAGTGATAATAACATGTTAGGAATAGTTCAATATTTTATTAATAACATAACTAACCATAATTTAACCCCATTTGCAGAACAACAAGCTATTGATTTTTTTATTAAACATGCCAAACAAGATGAAAATACGGCAATCCCTGCTTATTTAGAAGATTTAATGCATGCTTGTGATTATTTACCATTAACTCTAAAATTAGTTGCCAATGTAGCTAGTAATATCCCAATTGAAGAGTGGAGTGAATTAGTTGAAAGATTACGTGAAGTTGAATTAGAATTTCCAGATAAATATCCGCTTTCTTTGATGCAGGCATTGCATCTTAATATTGAAGATTTAGGAGAACCAGCTGATTATTATCTAGCATTAGGAGTTTTTGCCGATTACTCTAATATACCACAATCTGTAGTTTTGATATTATGGCGATATTTATATCAGCTAACAGATGAGGAAGCCAATAGTTTTATTAGAGATTTAGTAGATAAAGACTTATTGCAAGTTAATAAGGAATCATTAAGCTTGCATTCTTTCCAACATGATTATTTGCTATTGGATAATTCGGAAATAGAAAAATTACATGCCCATTTATTAGCAGCTTATCGACGTTTATGTGGTCAACATGGTTGGTTAAGTGGCCCTAATGATGGTTATTTTTTTCAATATCTATGTATGCATTTGCATCATGCTAATCGCTTAAATGAATTAAAATTATTGTTATTAGATTTTGATTGGATGGAAAAAAAGTTAAACGCAACTTCGATATATTCCCTACTAAGTGATTACGAATGGTTAGAAGATGATATTCTCGAATTTGTTAAAAATGCCTTATCTGAAGCAGCTTCAGTTTTAAATGCTGATAAAAATGATTTAGCTACTCAACTATTAGATCGTTTATGGGAAATAAAAGAATTAAAAAATAATAAGGATATCCAAGCATTATTAAACCAAGCCAAAGAACTAGCTCCAAATTGGCAATGGCAACCACGTTTTCCAGATGAAAAACCAAAAACTTAAAATATAGCAATTCCCACTTGTATACCTCCCATATCCTAAGCTACAATGCCATTAAGTATAAGGGCAATGCCCCTTAACATAATTATTTGTAGGGGTAGTAATCCCTTGTGGTTACCCTATTCCTTAACTTAATGGCATTGCTCCTAAACTAGGATGGAAGGGTGATATTTACTAAATCGAGAAATGCTATAGTCTGCGTAACTTCAGATAGAAAAAATGTAACTACCTACCCATAGCTATGAAACAATAGAAGTGAAAACGTTATGAGCTTGCTTTCGAACAGTTAAGATAACGGCTTGTAGATGAGCGTAATTATTGCTCCCTGAAAAAGTACGGAAGCAACCACTAATGTTTAACCTTTGCTCCTCGTAAATCCCGTTCAGCCTGATTGTTGGTAAACGGTATATCAGGGTCTAATGCAAATGCAAGTACCCCATCATTTGCGAAATTGGTTAAGTAAATTTCTACCAACATAAGCTATGACGAATCTGATCAAATTTGAAATACCAACAGTTGTGTACCGCTGTTCCTTTGAAATCCTTAAGTATAGATGCTTCATTTTCCAAAGCATCTTTACCACATTTTTCATGTATGAACAGATGGGTAAGAGAATATCTTTGCCTATTCTTAAAATATTTGCAGCATCAAAAAGAGGTTCTGCATTTGTCAAACAAATTTCAAAGCCATTTGGTGTATCATACATCCAATAATTGTGGTTTGGGAGCGGCAATCCAACGGTTACCTGATCGTAAATAGTCAATAAATATTTTTTTATAGGCAAAAGTTTCCAAAAAACGTGAACGCAAGGGAGAAGGAGCTTCTATTATCATATTTCCAATGGCTAAAATAATATCCCTTGGACAATAATTGTATAAACCATCGGTTTTCCAATCAGTTATCTTGAAAACCTTAGCATGATCAACTACTTCAGGTCGAAGAACTTTAACTCCAAGTTTTTGTAAAGTTTCTATAAATGTTTGCAAATCTTCTTCGGTTTTATTAATGACATGAGAAGGGAAAGCGCCAAAAGGAATATCCTCTCGTTTTTCAAGTTCCGGAAAATCTATTGCATGTACACTAATGTCAGGTTTTGGTAACCTAGCGTTAATAGCTGTACCAACGATGATTTCTTCTAGTGGATCCCATTCATTATGAACATTGACTAAACTTATATAATTATACATTCTTAATTAGATAAAAGGTTAAATACACAGAAAATTGGGTCAGGCTCGAATTATTTTTGGAAAGTTTCAAACGAACAACAGGATTATCGAAAGAAAACTTTCATTAGAAGATGTAGTATTACTAACCATTTATTCGTCATTATCCAACTTTTAAGAATTTAGCAAATATTTTCGATATTCAAACAAAGCAATGTTTTGATACATCCTGATTGCGAACTCCTAGCTGATTCAGGATATCAAAGTATTAATCAATATCATATCTACCTATTAAAAAAAGGAAATTCTCGTACAGTTAAAGCTAAAATTCATAGTTCTTTCAAAAAGATGAATTTTGATTGAAAACATTAATCAATTATGTAAATTCGTTGTGTTAAAGATGTTTACCGAGGTAAACATATTCGGATTTGGTTCGATAAGATTCAATTGTTCCATTATCTGCATAATGTCTTAATGTATTTGGATATAATCCTAATATTTGACTAGCTTCTTTAATGGTTCTATGAACCCATGTTAAAATATCATTATAGTGTTTCCCGATTGTATGAAGTACATAAACCACCCCTTTCGTCCCCTCCTTATTTAAGGATGGGATTAGGGGAGGTTGCATTTAACTAAATCCGTATTTTGTGACTTTGACATTTTTTCAGTAAGAGTTTCAAGAAACACTTGAGTTAGTCAAAATTTATACTATAATCTTTATACTTATCATTTTATATATTTAGCAACAGGTCTCCTACATGTCCAGTACCCAAACCACTTGTCCCTACTGCGGAGTAGGTTGTGGCATTATTGCTCAAACTGATTCTACTAAATCTGTCACTATTCAAGGTGATAAATCTCATCCGGCTAACTTTGGCAAATTATGTTCTAAAGGCATAGCATTAAGTGGAACTTTAGGTTTAGAAGGTCGTCTCTTACATCCAGAAATAGATAATAATTCATGTGATTGGAACACTGCATTAAACAAAGTAGCCACTGAATTTAAACAGATTATTGAGCAATATGGCCCACAAGCAATCGCATTTTATGTGTCTGGACAATTATTGACTGAAGACTATTATGTTGCCAATAAATTGATGAAAGGTTTTATCGGTGCAGGTAATATCGACACCAATTCCAGACTTTGTATGTCTTCCAGTTTATCTGGGTATAAACGAGCGTTTGGTAGTGATACTGTACCAGGTAATTATGAAGATATAGAACAAGCCGATTTAGTAGTTTTAGTTGGAAGTAATTTGGCTTGGTGTCATCCAATTCTATTTCAACGATTGATGATAGCCAAGGAAAAACGTCCTAACCAAAAAATAGTTGTAATCGATCCACGCCACACTGCAACCTGTGAAATAGCTGATACTCATTTGGCAATAAAAGCTGGTAGTGATATTTGGTTATTTAATGGTTTATTGGACTTTTTACGTCATAATGATTACTTGGATTATGAATATTTAGAACAAGCCACTACTGGATTTGCTGCTGCCTTCCAAACAGCTAGAGAATCCAGTGGTTCAATTTTAGACATAGCTCGACACACTGGTTTAGAAGAAGAACAAATTTTAGAATTTTTCCAATTATTTGCAGATAATAAAAAAGTTGTAACTTTATATTCCCAAGGAGTAAATCAATCAACCAGTGGTACTGACAAAGTAAATAGTATCATAAATTGTCATTTGGCAACTGGACGCTTAGGCCAAGTAGGAATGGGACCATTTTCTATGACTGGTCAACCGAACGCTATGGGTGGTAGAGAAGTTGGTGCTTTAGCCAATCAATTAGCTTCCCATATGGATTTTTCAGCGGAACATTGTGATTTAGTACAGGAATTTTGGCAAGCAGATAATATTGCTACCTCTCCTGGTTTGAAAGCAATCGATTTATTTAATGCAGTTCATGCTGGCGAAGTGAAAGCTATTTGGATTATGGCGACCAATCCAGTGGTTAGTTTACCCAATGCCAATTTAGTCAAACAAGCACTAGCAGAATGTGAATTGGTGATAGTTTCAGATTGTGTACGAGATAATGATACTACTGCTCATGCTAATGTATTATTTCCAACTTTAGCTTGGGGAGAAAAAAATGGTACAGTGACAAATTCCGAACGTCGAATTTCTAGACAGAGAGCTTTTTTACCAGCTCCAGCAGAAACTAAAGCTGATTGGTGGATTTTAAGTCAAGTCGCTCAACGCATGGGTTATGAGAAGGCTTTTGCTTATAAATCTGCTGCTGATATTTTTCGAGAACATGTAGCTTTATCTGGCTATAAAAATGAAGGTAGTCGAGATTTTGATTTAAGCGGTTTATTACCATTTTCTGATGAAGAATATCAAGCATTAAAACCAGTTCAATGGCCGATCTGTGATTCATCTGAACATTGTACTGGCTTGCGTGGAACTGAACGTATGTTTACTGATAAACGGTTTTTTACTAGTAGTGGTAAAGCTCAATTTATCAGTATAACTCCACGTCCACCAGCGAGTTTACCAGATATTAAATTTCCCTTTGTGCTTAATACAGGTCGAATTCGGGATCAGTGGCACACTATGACTCGTACTGGTAGAATCGCACGATTATTACGCCATACTGGTGAATCATATGTGGAAATCCATCCTAATGATGCTCAAACTGCCAATATTAATCATGGTAGCTTAGTGATAGTTTCTAGTCGTTTAGGTAAATGGATGGGGAGAGCTAAGTTAACTACTAATCAGCAAATGGGAAATTTATTTATTCCAATGCATTTTAACAGTCAAACTAGCAATTGTGCAAGGGTTGATGTATTAGTAGCACCGCATACTGATCCAATTTCTGGCCAACCTGAATTTAAACATACTCCAGTTAAGATTAGTGCGTATCGTCCAATGTGGCAGGGATTTATTCTGTCCAAACAGCCTTTAACTTTACCAACTAAAGACATTGATTATTCAGTTAAAATACTTAGTGATAATTGTTGGCGATATGAATTGGCTGGTGAAACTAAACCTGATAATTGGAATTTATGGTTGCATCATAACTTTGGGGCAGATTTAGAATGGCTTGAGTATCAGGATCGAGCTAATGGCTGTTATAATTATGCTAATCTTATCCAAGATCGTTTGAATATTTGTATGTTTATCGGTAAAGATGAAAATTTACCAGCTCGACATGGTTTAATTCAATTATTCACTAGAGATAAATTAACTCCTGCCGAACGATTGGCTTTATTGACTGGACATAATGATGAGCATAGAAATAATATTATCTGTGCTTGTTTTAATGTAGGCCATAATGAGTTAGTTGCTGCAATCAAACAACATGATTTAAAAACCATTGCTCAAATTGGTGAAAAAATGCAAGCTGGGAGCAATTGTGGTTCTTGTATTCCAGAACTGAAAGCTTTGCTTAGATGATTCTGGAAGTTATCAATAGTTAGGAGAGAGGTATACAAACGGGAAATGCTATTAAGTTACACGGACTGTATGTAAAATAGATTTCACGTATGATATATTTCATCTTTCAAACTTTTATGATCATCAACATTACCAGGAGTTATAAAGAAACTGATAAGTTCTCCTGTATCATCAACAACCAAATGTAACTTAATATCCATAAAACCAACCCATAGAAGATTTACCACGCTCTACCTATGAAGTCTTTTTAACTGAACATACTGATTTGCTTGAGGTTATTGATAAAGTTCAGTTCATTTTTAAAGAATTTAAAGACATTGCACAGTCCAGGGTAGTAAAGGGTGGGTTACTTATAAAATACTACTAGTGGATAAAAAAACCTTCATTTATCGAGTTGGTGGAACACAAATGTATGTAGGTGCTGGAGTTTACAAGCAATAATATTAGTTCTCGGGAATGTCAAAATTCCCAAAATCGTTACTCTAAAAATTCTTTGCCACCCATATAACCTTGTAATACTTTAGGAATAGCAACCTTACCATTTTCATCCTGATAGTTTTCCATCACTGCTACCAAAGTCCGCCCAATTGCCAAACCAGAACCATTTATAGTATGCAATAATTGAGGTTTTTTAACATCTGGACTTCGCCATCGAGCTTTCATGCGTCTAGCTTGGAAATCTTCAAAATTACTACAAGAAGAAATTTCTCTATATTTTTGTTGGCCTGGTAACCATACTTCTAAATCATATGTTTTAGCGGCAGAAAAACCTAAATCACCAGTACATAAAGTAACTACTCGATAAGGCAATTCTAATTTTTGCAAGATAGTTTCAGCATTATTGGTCAATTCTTCCAAAGCTGTATAAGAATCTTCTGGTTTTACCAATTGTACCATCTCAACTTTTTCAAATTGATGTTGGCGAATCATACCACGAGTATCTTTACCATAATTACCGGCCTCGCTACGAAAACAAGGAGTATGAGCTACAAATTTAACTGGCAAATCTTCAATATTTAAGATTGAATTACGAGCGATATTGGTAACTGGAACTTCAGCAGTAGGTATTAAATAATAATCTTGTTCAGGAATGTAGAATAAATCTTCCGCAAATTTTGGCAATTGGCCAGTTCCTCTTAAACTATCAGCGTTTACCAAAAATGGTACATTAACTTCAAGATAACCATGTTCTTCTGTATGCAAATCCAACATAAATTGGATCAAAGCTCTATGTAAACGTGCTAAAGAACCACGCATTAATGAAAAGCGAGTACCAGTAATTTTAGCTGCTGTTTCAAAATCAAATAAGCCTAAATTTATTCCTAAATCAACGTGATCTTTAGGTTTAAAATTTAAACTAGCTGGAGTTCCCCAACGACGTTGTTCTTCATTTTCATCTTCAGTACGACCAGATGGTACAGTTGCATGAGGAATATTTGGCATTCCCATTAAGATGTTATTGAGTTGTTCCTGAATATCATTTAGTTTAGTTTCCAGAACTTTAAGTTGTTCTCTCGAATCAGCTACATTAGCTAATATTTTAGCAATATCTTTCCCTGCAGCTTTGGCTTTACCGATTTCTTTAGCACTACTGTTACGTATATTTTGTAGTAGTTGAGTTTCAGTTTGATATTGTT
This sequence comes from Candidatus Marithrix sp., assembly GCA_045046925.1. Classification (GTDB taxonomy): domain Bacteria; phylum Pseudomonadota; class Gammaproteobacteria; order Beggiatoales; family Beggiatoaceae; genus DRQV01. The sequence goes on from JASFYV010000040.1 coordinate 10,934, forward strand.
TTCGAGCTATTTCTAATTTTTGTAATTGTTCTTGTGCAACGATAAAACCACGTCTAGCTAGTTTTTCGGCTACTTCATCTAAATTATTACGGATTAATTGTGGGTCTAACATAGTTTTTTTTATAATTTAAGCTAATAATATTTTAAATTTGGTAAAAATTATCATACCACTAAGTAACATTTTTAAATATACTAAATTATGTATTTATACCCAATTTTGTTTGAAATAGAGTGTTGTGAATACTAATCTTCCTTTTCCCCTTCTAAAATAGCCATCCTTTGGGCTAACATTCGTATCTTTCTTTCTAAATCAGACTGATGCAAGTCGATATTGATAACCTTGATTAAAATCATTCCCATGCCTAAAATAAATAACAAAGTTGGTGGATAACTAACTCCAAAAAATATAGCTAACTTATCTATAAAAGTAGGAAAGATACCTAATAAAACTATCCCAAGAGCAATTAACAACCACCAAAAACCATGCCGTGAATGCAAATGATCACGACGAATTAACCACAAAATAATGGCAGCTAAACATATTCCTAAAGTTGCAGAAGTTATTTGATACGACATTTTCTACCATAGTTGCCATGAGCTAAACATAAAATACCAGTACATAACATATACTTAACCACTGCCAACCAAGAATTAAAAATCCGGGAATGACCATTAGTTCTAGGATACATTAAAGTAGGAACTTCAATTACTTGTAAGCCAGCAGTATGTAATAAAATTAATACTCCCATATCTTGATAATCTAATAAAATTGCAGATTTAGATGTTAGCAACTCAATGGCCTTATTATTATAAGCTCGTAATCCGGAAGTTAAATCTTCTAAATTTATGCCAGATAATTTACGAAATAGTTGCCATGCGATCTGGCGAGATAAACTACCACGTTGTGGATAAGCACCAATAACTACATCACATTGCTGAATTGCATCTAATAAAATTGGAAGTGAATCAGCCTCATGCTGACCATCCGCATCCATTGTAATAGCAATTTTAAAATTATATTTAGCGGCATAACGCAAACCAGTTTGGATGGCTCCCCAAGCACCCAATGAAAACGGTAATGATAATACGGTTGCTCCAGCAGAACGAGCAATATTGATAGTATCATCAGTGCTGGCATCATCAATCACCACAATGGTTGCTGATAATTTAGATTTAATCTCAGTAATAACTTTACCTACTGTTTGCACTTCATTTTTAGCAGGAATCAGAATAATAACCGAATCATAAGATAATTCCATAGTTAATTATCAATTAAATCAATATTATAATACTCAATTGGTGCTGCTGAACTATCATCAAATTCGATTCCAGCTTCTACCCCGACTTTAGCAATCTCTTCTGCTGAATTCAAATTATCATAGGCAGCATACATAGCTCCAAGAGCAAATTCCCCACCTGAACCTATTGCCCAAAATTTTTTATATTCAAATACTTCTCGTAAGCTAAATACTCCAAAAATTCCATAACGATTAGCAATAAATAAATCCATTTGAGTAGATTCGTAAGGGTCTTCCTCATCTTCTTTAGGATTAAGAAAATAATCATCTTTTAATTGGGAATGTAATTTACGGAAAAATTCAAAAATTTTCAAACGGCTGTTTAATTTTGGTAACTTTTTTTTATTAGAGAGTAGGCTTTCTACTACCAAATTATGGGCAGCACTACCAACTAAACCAATATAAAAATCACCAATACTAAGCATTTTTGTTGGAAAGGCATCATAGCTGGCACTCAGTTTTTTATTACCAAAACAAGTTAGGGTGTCGGCTGCTATACAGGCTACCCCATTTTTTTTTACTACAACTAATGTTGACATTATTTAATATGATTAATGAAAGATTACCACCATACCATAACTTGATTGCGACCTGCTTTTTTAGCAGCATGCAGCATCAAATCGGCTCGTTGAATTATTTCTTCTTTAGATACTTCTGTTACTGAATTCATTTCTTGATTAATTGTATCGTCATCCACCAAATCCTCATGAGCAATTTCTACGTTATGAGTTAATCCGATACTTATTGTAACTCTAATTGTAGCACCATTTTGAGTAGTTATTTTATTTTTCTCGCATCGCTGACGGATTCGTTCTGCTAAAATAAAGGCACCATCAACATCAGTATTAGGCAATAACAACATAAATTGAGTTCCTGCATATCTACATGGAATATCAATTTCCTTACGAATTGACGAATCTATAATTTTGGCTATTTCCTGTAAAGCTCTATTACCTTCTTTATAACCATAGAGATCATTAACTCGTTTAAAATGGTCTACATCTATCATCAATAAGGAAACAACCCCACCATGACGACGAACTCTAGTAAATTCTTCTTGTAATCGAGTATCAAAATAACTACGTGTATATAAATTAGTTAACTCATCTGTAGTAGCAAGCTTTACTAGACGTTCATGTTCTAAATTATTCTCTAATATAGCTGCAATCAATGGTAATATTGAATTTAATATTTGTAGTCTGTCGGATGATAATGGACTACCTCTTTTCTGAGCAACAATTAAAATTCCCTTCACTTGTTGTTCACTGCTTAATAATGGTAAACATAAACAACTGAAACCACTATTTTTATCTGTATCTTTATAGGCAGGAAATGGTAAAGCTTCTATTATTTTTCCAGGATAAGTATGAGCTTCTTTAGATGGAATAATTTTTTCTAAAGGAGTTTTTTCTATTGTAATTTCTTTGTTATATGCAACAAACTCATTTTTTGTCCAACCGCCAATTATTATGCCTGTAGATTGGTCTCTAATACTTAAAAGTGCTGTTGGTTTAGAATTTATTAATTGGGCTACCGTTTCAATTACTTGTTTGATTAAACTTATCATTATAACTTCCGTAATTTAAATTGATAAATAACCCAGTACTCTCCATATAAACATTCGGAACATAGGCCGTTTACCGTATTTAACTAAGTCTTTATGTTGAATTTCATTATTATGTTATAATTTGTTAAACCAGTTATTATATTTTATATATTATAATAAATCAATAAGTTTTTCCAATATTAAAATCACTTACCATCTAAAATACAAATGTTTAAATATTTCAGTTGGATATTTTTGTTAGTCATGTTAACAGGTTGTAATCAAGAAGCTGACACTATAAAAAATCATTCTAAATCTGTCAGTTACTTGCGAATACCTCTTAGCAAATTTTTTTATAATATTGATCCTAGTTTAACTTTTTGGGGTAGCACTGATAGTATTGAATTAGTTGAACAATTATTTTTAGGGCTGACCGATTTTGATCTTAAAACCTATGAAGTTATCCCAGAATTATCAACTAACTGGCAAGTAAATAAAGATAGTACAGTTTATACGTTCTATTTACGGCAAGATGTTCAATGGACTAACGGTGAACCAGTAACTGCACATGACATAGTTTGGACTGTACAACGTAATCTACTGGCTGGTAAGTCTATTATGTTTAAAACATTATATATTCTGAAAAATGCTGAATCAATCTATTTAAAAAATAAAACTGCAAGCAATCTAAATTACGATAGTTTTATTACCTCCAATAATATTCTTAAATCATTAGGTGTACGTGCTATTGATGATTATACAGTTGAATTTACCTTGGAGCATCCGGCTGGTTATTTTCCATCTTTAGTTAGTACTTGGATATATCGCCCGTTACCACGTAAAGTAGTAGAAAAATATGGTGATAACTGGACAGAACATATTCAGACTAATGGGCCTTATCAACTTGTAAAATGGGATAAAGGTAATAAGTTAATTTTAACTAAGAATCCCAATTATTATGCTGCTGCCAGTGTTAGTATTCCAGAAATTCATTATTATATAGTGCCGAAACCTTCTCTAGCATTAGCAATGTATGAAAATAACGAACTTGATATTATAAATCAGTCTTTTACATTACCAAAAATGGAAATTCCAAGGCTAAATATTGATCCTGTATTGCGAAAAGAAATCTATTTAAGCCGCAATTTTTGTACCTTATGGTATGGATTTAATACCCAAAAAGCTCCCATGGATAATGTATTAGTGCGTAAAGCAATTGCAGCCGCTATAGATAAAAATAACTTAATCAAATTTGTAATCAACAGTAATCATTCACCAGCTACTACTTTTACCCCTCCACCAGTCTTTGGGGCAGTTGATATAGAACAAAAGGTTGGGATTCAATTTAGTCCTCGACAAGCAAAAGAATGGCTAACTGAAGCTGGCTATCCTAATGGGGATGGTTTTCCACAAATAATATTAGGACATGATCATTCAGATAAATTAAATACAACTTATACCGCTATAATTAGGATGCTTAAGTATTATTTAAATATTGATGTTAAATTGCAAACCTTTGATAGAGCTGCTTATAATAATGCCCTTGAACAACCTTCTGCTTTAGATATGTTTGATATAACTTGGTGTGCTGATTATCCAGATGCTAATAACTGGTTATATGACGTGTTTCATCCTGAGAAAGGTTTTAACTGGGTTCATTGGGATAATAAAGAATTTGCGATAGCTGTGGAACAAGCTCAGAAAATTTTTGATCCAGATAAACGAAAACAATTATACCATAGAGCCGAAGAAATACTTACTGAAGAAGAAGTTGCAATTGTACCGATTTATTTTGAGAACACCCAATTTTTAGTTAAACCTTGGGTTAAAGGTTGGGAAAATACTGGTTTTGGTGGCCAACGCATTCATACTTGGCATTTAGAATAGAGATTAAATTATGGAAATTACTAAAAATAACATTACAAGAACTTGCCCAGAAAGTGAAATTTATAATGAACTATTAAAGTTAGATAATAAACATATACTTGAACTTGGTTGTGGCAGTGCTGAGTTGACTCGTACCATAGCTACAGAAGGACATGGTAGAACAATTGTAGCAACCGAAGTTGATGAAATTCAACATAATGATAATATATTAGTAACTGATTTACATAATGTTACTTTTAAATTAGCTGGGGCTGAGAAAATTCCCACTGCAAATGATACGTTTGATGTGGTGTTTATGTTTAAATCATTTCATCATGTCCCGATAGAATTAATGGAACAAGCTTTAATTGAAGTACAACGAGTGTTAAAACCAAATGGTATAGCATATATTTCTGAACCAATATTTGCTGGGGATTTCAATGCAATATTAAGATTATTCCATGATGAAAAAGAAGTGCGACAACAGGCATTTCTAGCTATTAAGAACTCGGTTGATACTGGAATTTTTTCATTAATTAGTGAAACATTTTTTAATCTATCATTAGTATTTGAGGATTTTACTGATTTTGAGAATAAAGTACTAAAGTCTACTCATACTGAGCATAATTTATCTGATACTATTTATAAACAAGTCAAAGAATTATTTGCCAAGCAAAAAACTGGTAAATTTACCATACCAATTCGGGTAGATTTATTGCGGGCTATTTAACTAGTTACTGTTAGTTAATAATCCAGCCAGAAACTCTTCACCAGCTTGTTTAGGTAATTGATTTTCGGCAGTAAGTTTAATTATTTGTCGTGGCAAGGTTATATCATATCCAAGCAGACGTAGAGAATAACGTTTAATATTATTGTTATTACGAAAATTTTTTTCTGTCATTCCATTAAGATATAAACTAACAAATCGTTCTTCATCAATTAAATAGTGATGATCTTCTAGCCAGCCTTCTTGGTTAAATCCAAATTTTAAGGTGCTTGTTTGTGACGATTCATTATAGTCATAAACATAGGTATAAATTTTATTTAATTCATAATGATTGAAGGCTAAATCTAATACTAATAGAGTTGCTTCTGTTCCATGACCTAAAGCACGATATTGAGAAGCAAATAAGCCAATTAAATATTCAGCCCTTTTATGTAATGGATTATAATCACTGAGAATTGCTACTCCAATTATTCCATATTGCTGATGTTCTATCATAAATTCAACATAACCAAGCTCAGTAAACTCATATTCTGCATGTTCTGCTATTAGAGAAGTAAGTTGTTCTTCAGTTTGTTGAATATGGTTAGAGCGGTATAAATGAAGAAATGATTCATCTTGGTAGGCTTGTAATAAGACTGGTACATCTTCTGCTACAGTACGACGAATTGTTATAATATGGCCTTGATTAGAATGTTTCATTATTTAATAGAAGTTTTACTTAATTGCAACCAAACCTTGTAATACAATATCAGAAAATCCAACTATTCCAATTACATCATCATTTTCTATTACTGGAGCTCGCAAAATATTAAAGTGATCAAATAACCTAGCACAATAACGAATATCCATTTTGGGTGATACTGTAATTACAGGTTTTAGCATAATTTCATAGATATTGACTCGTTCTGGTGAACGGTCTTTGGCTAATACATGGCGAGCTATATCAGAGAGTAATACCATACCAAATTCATCATCAACATGGCGTTTATTAACTATTAATCCTCTTGTTTCAGGATATTTCATATTGCGTAAAGCAGCAGCAACAGTAATAATACCATCAATACGATCAAATTTAGTCTTCATAACTTCCTGCACTCGTATCAATTTGACAGTATTCATATTTTTTTCTCTATTACTGAAGTTAATTTCCTAGCTTGATGCGATATGCCAACCGCATCTTCTACATCAATTTGAAAAGCTATACCAGCTCCAATATTTTGTTCAAATTCTCCAACTTGAGTAACTGTTTCTAAAATAGTTCGAGATAAATGTTCTTCTACTAATAACAATAACACGTCTCGTTGAGTTTCTAAATTAAACCCAAAAAAAGTTTTAGAAGGTTCTATGCCTTCGCCTCTAGCATGATTAATAACAGTTGCTCCAGTTGCTCCAGCTTCTCTAGCAGCACTGAGTACTTTATCAGTTTTATCTTCGGTTAAAAAAGCAATTATTAATTTAAAATGCAAGTTAAATTCCTGTATATAATTCATGCAAATTAAGAGCGAAATTATTTTAAACTCTTAACTTACATAAGATAATTGTAACTAGGAGGTTATTATCTTTATGGAACTCATAGGACTATTAAGCAGGCCATCTATAGGTTAATACTTTATCTTTACCGTAAGGAGTAATCTTTACTTGATTACTTTGATTACCACCTAAAATAAGTAGTTTACCATCTGCTCTAATTGAATGTAAAAATCCTACATGGCCATTAAAACAAACTAAAGCACCTGGAATTGGCCCTACTTCCTGCCCCCAAGTACGCCAAGAACTAGAAGCTGCTGAATCAGTTCCAGCGATTCCCACTTGTTTCATGCACCAATTAGCAAAAGCCGAACACCAAGGAGTTTCATCATCAGTAGCATGAAGAGAAGTAGCTTGATGATATTCTACAATACGAGGATTATCTTCAGCACCTTCAATTTCCATAACTCCCATTTCCATTTCTTTGGATGCTATATCTAACCAAGGTGAACCACTAGTTTGCTCACCAGTAGCAGGAGCTGGTGCTGGAGCTACGGCAGCAGTAGGAGGTGGAGTTGTTGCTGCTGTAGTAGGTTGAGCAGTTGGTTGTGAACTTCCATTACCAGGAATATTAACAATTTGTCCAACATTTATTTTACCAGCATCAGTAATCTGAGGATTCAGTTTCATCAAATCGCTGAATGAAATATTATTTTTCCTAGCAATGCTATATAAAGTATCACCTAAATCTATTGCGTAAGTTCCCATATTACTCTCCTAACTATAGTTAAATGATGGATTTATTTGTAACATAATTTAAATTTAAAATAAGTCATTGTGAGAATAGCAGAAAAATATTTACCTGTCAAAAGACTATTTATTAGGATATATATTCCACTGTATAACGTTCTACTGTAATTTTGTTTGACCAATAATCAGGGGTTAAACCAGCTTTCTGTTTTAAATATCGTAGAAATTCACTAGGTTGGTTTAAAGAGTCCCATACTGAAGGCAAAAATGTACCTTTATGTACTCCATCAGTTAAGATCAACCCATCTATTTTTGGACGTAATTGTTGAATCAGGTCTTCCTCAGAATCAAAATACATAAATTCTGGTATAGAAAGTAAAGAAATATAGATTTTCAACTGATGAAGTTCATTTGGACATACCTTTGCAAATCTTGGATCGGAGAAAGCTGCGGCATAAGCATGATAAGCCACATCCATTATTAATGGACGAATTGGAATTAAAGTGCCTATACAACCACGCAAATTACCATTAATTTCTAATGTAACAAATGTTGCCGTTTGTTTATGTAATTCTAATGGATGCTCGTCTAAATTAATTGCTATTGGTTTATCAAAACCATATTCTATAGACTGTTTAGCAACTTGTAATAATATTTGTTGATTTTCTTTAATTAAAGACATATGCTCCATATCCAACAACTTGATCTTTTGAGCCAGCAGTATCTCCCGAATTACGTACATCTATTGTTTTAACTTGCATTTTTTTGATTTTGGCAATATGTAACAAACCATTAATTGGCACTCTACCACAGGCTTGTTCAGATTTAATTTTTTCTGGAGATAAAGTTTCAATAGCTTGAGTGGTTAACTCATCTAATTTTTGAGCTACTTTATAATTATTATAATGGCTTAAGTCAGAACTTATAACAATTAGAGTTTCTTCATTACCCCAAAGTGCTTCTAATATTTCTCCAACTTGTTCTGGAGTAGCTTTACCAACAACTAAAGGGATAATACTAAACTGGTTTAATATTTTTTGTAAAAATGGTAGCTGTACTTCTAAACTATGCTCATTAGCATGAGCCTGTTCCATGATTGAAATTTGGGGAAATTTAGTAATATTATAAATTGCTTGTCTATCCACAGGAACTTCTCCAAATGGAGTAGAGAAATTTTGGGCATTAGTTGTAGCTAAACCAAGCAATGGCATTTTGTGGGAAGGTCCTAATAATACTACTCGTTTAATTTTAATCACGTGCAGACCTAATTAACGTATAAGCACTGGCAGCTACTACTCCTGAATAAACATAGCCAGCATGAGGAACAATAATAGCTTTGGGTACTTGGCCAGTAACTTTAACTGACTGTAAAAATTGGTCTAGCATAGCACTCAGTTCATGAGTATTGTCAGGATAAAATATGCCAGCCACAGCAGGTGGTCTATTGTTCATAATTTTCTGATAAATATAATTGAAAACATATTACTTTCAATGCTAAATATATCTTAATATAAGATTTATTGCAATATATCAATTGCTTATTTTATATTAATTGTAGTTTATCAATAGTTAGGATTTTAGATAGTAAAAAATAATTTTATGTTACAATTAAAATAATCATATATAAATAACTTTGTACATAAAATATAATTAATTTTAAAAAATGAATCCAGCCGATAAAAAATATGCTGATGGTTTGCATGATTTACTTAGTATTATGAATGAATTGCGAGCTAAATGTCCTTGGGATAAAAAACAAACTTTAGAATCATTACGACATTTAACTATTGAAGAAACTTATGAATTATCTGATGCTATTTTAGCTGGTGATTTAACGGCTATTAAAGAAGAATTAGGTGATTTGATGTTACATATCGTATTCTACTCTAAAATTGCTATAGAACAAGAAGCTTTTGATCTTGCTGATGTAATGAATGGTTTATGTGATAAATTAATTTCCCGCCATCCACATGTTTTTGGTGATTCTAGTATTAATGATGCAGAAACAGTAAATTGGGAATTATTGAAATTAAAAGAAAAAAATAATGGAGTGCTTGGAGGAGTCCCCAAATCATTACCAGCGTTAATTAAAGCTCAAAGAATTCAGGAAAAATTAAGCGGTGTGGGTTTTGACTGGCAAAATAAAGAACAAGTTTGGAAAAAAATAGCAGAAGAATTGGATGAATTTAAACAAGCATTAGAAGAAAATAATCCTAATAATATTGAAGCTGAGTTTGGGGATTTATTATTCTCATTAGTAAATTATGCTCGTTTTATAGAAATTAATTCTGAAACAGCTTTGGAAAAAACTAATAAAAAAGTTATTAAACGGTTTAATTATATAGAATTTGCTACTAAACGAGATGGCAATATTTTAGCAGATTTAACTTTAGCAGAAATGGATGCTTATTGGGAAGAATCGAAAAATAAGGAATAAATATGCAAACTAGATTGACTAAAAAAATTGTAAGTGATGCAATTAAAACTCTTAAACAACAGGATACTTATCCTTCTATTGAAAAAATTTGGAATATAACTAGAGGTTCAAAACAGCTTATTGCACAGTTGAAAAAAGAAATTGAAAATACAGTTACTCGTTCAGCTAATATTCAACGAAATACTTTTGAAACTAAAATAAATATCCAAATAAATCTGGATGGTGATGGTAAGAGCAATTTTAAAATTGGTATACCGTTTTTAGAACATATGTTAGAACAAGTTGCTAAACATGGCATTATTGATTTAGATATTCAAGCTAAAGGTGATTTACATATCGATGCTCATCATACAGTAGAAGATATTGGGATAGCTTTAGGCCAGGCTTTTCAACAAGCACTTGGTGATAAAAAAGGTATCTGTCGTTATGGCCATGCTTATGTACCATTGGATGAATCTTTATCCAGAGTAGTATTAGACTTTTCTGGCCGACCAGGACTTGAGTTTCATGCAGATTTTCCACGAGCCAGTATAGGTAAGTTTGAAACTGATTTATTTCATGAGTTCTTTCAAGGCTTTGTGAATCACGCTTTAGTCACTTTACATATCGACAATTTGCGTGGCCAAAATTCCCATCACATTGCAGAAAGTATTTTTAAAGCTTTTGGTCGAGCAATACGGATGGCAATAGATTTAGAACCACGGATATTAAATTCCATACCGTCAACTAAAGGTAGTTTATAATGTCTGTTACAATTCAAGGTAAAGTTTACTCAGCTATTATTTTTGATGTTGATGATACTTTGATTGATACTTCTAAATCTTACGATCTCGCTATAAAAAAAACAGTTAAATATTATACAAATATTGAAATAACTGATTCAGATATTAATTTAGTACGTTCTGCTGGTATTGCTTATGGAGCTAATAATGATTGGAATGTTTCCTGGTTATTGATTCAGTTGGTAAAAAAATATTCTGAAGCCCAATGGCAAATTATTTTACAAACTAAAAGAATAGCCAAAATCGATGAGCAAACGATAGAATATATGGCAATGCAAGATTTTTTTCAAAACCTATATCTTGGCAATCCATATTTTAATGGGCAGGGTTTAATTGATACTAATGAAAAAAAACTATATTCCGATAATTTTTTTCCGACCTTGCAAAGTTATGCAGTAAAAATGGCGGTGGTAACTAGCCGTCCTACTATGGAAGCATTGCATACTTTGCAACAAGTGAATCATTTGATAAATGAATTTATTCCAGAGAATTTGCTAATAAGTCTTGGTAGTAAAGATGTAACTGGTAAATTAATTGCCGAAAAACCAAGTCCAGCTCCAATTTTAGAATGTTTGCAGAGAATGCAAGTTAAATCAGCAATTTATGTTGGAAATTCAGCTAGTGATTATATTGCTGTTAAAGATGCTGGGATTGATTTTATTCAGGTTGGAAACAGTCAAATTAATAAGATAGATTCTGATTTAACTTACATAAAACTTAATAATGTTAACGATATTTTAGAAATATTAGATTAGATTTAACCTGAATTTAATAATAAGAAAAAGGGTAGTCCTGAATTAAGAATTACTATAAAATATGCCTACTAATTATAAACCTCGCTTGGGGGAAATGCTCATTGAAGCAGGTTTTGTTAACTCCCAAGAAGTGGAACGTGCTATGGAATTTCAATCTCGGCTAGGAGGGAAATTAGGAGCTGTACTTATCCGTTTAGGAGCATTGTCTGAAGATAATTTATTAAAAATTTTATCTATCCAATTAGATATGCCAGTAATAGAAGATATTCCAATGGATATAGCTCCATTATTAAGTTTAATTGAAAAATCAAAAATAGATCAAGATTGGTGGTTAGATCAAGAAGTTGTAGCATGGGAAGCTGCTGATTCTATTCATTGTATGGCACAAGACCCTTTGTCTGATACTATCCATGAAGTTTTTTATAATATATTTCCAGAACAGGATACTATTTGGTATTTATCTCGTCAACAAGATTTAGATCGAATTTTAGACTTATTATCCAAATCTAGTACAAATGAAAGTTTTGGTGACACTGATGATGTTAATTTATTACGAGAATTAGCTGAAGGAGCTCCAGTCGTTGAATTTGTCAATAATATGTTTTCTCAGGCAATAGATAAACGAGCTTCAGATGTGCATGTAGAACCAGAAGAACATACCTTTTTTGTACGTTATCGAGTTGATGGAATTTTATATGAACATTTGAATTTGCCAAAAGAACGATTTAATCCTATTGCTTCTCGAATTAAATTAATTTCAGGATTAGATATTGCGGAACGACGTTTACCACAAGATGGCCGTTTAAATACTCGGGTTAGTGGTCAAGATTTAGATATTCGGGTTTCTTGTTTACCTGGAGTGCATGGCGAATCAATTGTGATGCGTTTATTACCTAAAGAACGTCAAACTAGTGGTTTGGATGAATTAGGTTTTGCTCCTGATCATTATAAAATGTTTAATGACTGGATCAGTGAACCACATGGCATTATTTTAGTCACTGGGCCTACTGGTTCTGGTAAATCTACCACATTATATGCTGCACTTGATGCTGTCAATGATCGCACTCAAAAAATTATCACAGTTGAAGACCCAGTGGAATACCAACTTGGTGGAATTACCCAAGTTCAGGCTCATAGCGAGATTGGTTATACATTTGCCAGTGCATTACGTTCAATTTTACGTCAAGACCCAGATATTGTTATGATCGGGGAAATTCGAGATAAAGAAACTTCCGATATTGCTATTCAGGCTTCTCTAACTGGTCACATGGTATTGTCAACCTTGCATACGAATGATGCAGTGAGTGCTTTCACTCGTTTAATTGATATGGGAATTGAACCTTTTTTAGTATCAACTTCAGTGCGTGCTGTACAAGCTCAACGTTTAGTAAGACGTTTATGTGACTGTGCTACACCAAGCAATCCATTAGCAATAATCCAAGAGCAAGTCAAACGGATTTTACCAACGGAATTTGCTGCTCAAGCTCCAATTTGGAAACAAGCTGTAGGTTGTCAGAAATGTCAACATACTGGTTATCAAGGTCGAGTGGGAATTTATGAACTAGTATATTTAACCGGAGAGATGCAAAATTTAATTTTACAAAATGCTCCAATAGTAGAAATGCGTAACTTAGCTAGTCAACAAGGTTTTAGAAATTTACGAGAAGATGGATTTGTGAAGGCTTATCAAGGCATAACTAGTGTAGAGGAAGTTTTGCGAGTTACTGAGGAAACAGCTAATCCGTTTTAACATCAATTATTTTCCGTAAAAATGGTTTATTACGCTGTAATATTATTGGTAAACTTTCTATTGTTATAGTCGCAATTTTTGGATCAATAAATTCGCCATACATTATTTCCCAATTGGCTCCAGTATTATAGATATATAAATTGGTTAATAATGGCTGTATTTCTGGTTTATTCAAAAACCGTTGTAAATATTCAATTTTATCTACTTTTACCTGCATTACTTGAATAGTATAATTTTGTTGATTTAATAGCCATTTTTTTGTTATTTGTAGCCGTTGTTGTAATATAGAAATTTGCTGAGGAATAGGATTAAACGAGATTGGTAAATGGCTTGGTATTGATATTCCTAGTATAATTACTAATACTATGCTTATTAATATAATTTTATTAAACTTGGTTGGACATGGAAAGCCACTATCCTTTGCTGCTAGACAGATATGCTTAGGTAAAATTATATGAGTGCTATCAGCAAATGCGGCTAATAATGCTTTATCAGCCAAAATATTTATTCTACGCATTAAACCTTCGGATATTTTGGTTAACAATTTTACTGCGGCTAAAGAAAAAACTGGTGGCCCTCGATAACCAACAGCATGTAAACGAAATTGTAAATATTCTTGGATATTTTCTTGTTTTAACACTTCTAAATAGAGATTATGAGTAATCCTTTCTTTTAATTGACGAATACTAGTTGCAGCTAAATTAATATCTAATTCTGGCTGCCCAAATAATACTATTTGTAATAATTTATTCCTAGTCGTTTCCAAATTGCTAAGTAGACGTATTTCCTCTAAAGTTTCTAGCGGCATTCCTTGTGCTTCTTCAACAAACACTACAACTTGCTGTTGGTTAGCATGCTTTTTTAATAAATAATTATGCAGAATGTGCATTACTTGTAGACGATTTTCTTGTGGAGTAACTGGCAAATTCATCTCTAATGCTATAGCATGTAAAATCATTTCTGGAGTTAAACGTGGATTGGCAATATAAACTACTTCTATTTCTTTCGATAGCTTTTCTTCCAACATCCGACATAACATAGTCTTACCACTACCGACTTCCCCGACAACTTTAATAATTCCTTCACCACTTTTAACCGCATAAACTAAAGCATCTAAAGCTAGACCTCGATTAGCACCAGAATAAAACAGATGGGTATCTGGAGTAATTTTAAAAGGAGGATATTTTAAACCAAAATATTCGTAATACATATAATAATTCTTAATTAAATTTCAATATTATAAGCTATTTTTGTATAACATCAATAATTAAAATTGTCCCAATAAAATTAGAAGATATTTATCTAATACACTCAAGGTTCATTTTAAATAACGGTATATTTTTAATAAAAATATTATTTAAATATAGCATTTAACTAGGCTATTTAATAATTACTGCTTGAAAATAAAACAAAATTGTATTACACTACCTTAAAATTTTGCTAATAAGCATCTATAATTAAGTGACTAAAATTAGGAACTAACTTATGTCATTTTTAAAAAAATTATGTTTTTTGGGGATAATAGTATTTATAGCAGGTTGTCAAACTTTACCACCTCATAAAGATTGTTATGTGGCTGATTTAAAGCTACGTGGTTATTACAGTGGAAATTGCCAAAATAGTAAAGCCTACGGTCAAGGTATTGCAATTGGTAAAGACAAATATGAAGGTGAATTTATTAATGGTCATCTGCATGGAAAAGGAATTTACGTTTGGAGTGATGAAGCTAGTTTTACCGGTCAATTTATTAATGGCATACCACAAGTGCCTCATGTAGGTTGTTATGTTGCTGACCCTCGTTTACGTGGCAGATATAATGGCGAATGTAAAAATGGTAAAGCTCATGGCCATGGTAAATCAATTGGCATAGATGTTTATAAGGGTGGATTTATTAATGGATTTCTTAATGGTAATGGAACTTACATCTGGTATAATAAAGATCGTTATATTGGGCAATTCAAAAATGGCAAAGCTCATGGACGTGGTGTTATGAAACTTATAGATGGCACTGAAACAGTAGGCGAATGGATTAATAATCAACCAGTTAATTGATAGAGATTTTAATTATGGATAGACCTGGTCAAAATAGTTCACGTTATTCTTGGTTTTTTAAAATATTTGGTAATCCTAGAGAGGAAGTTGAAGTTTCTCCTACTACTCTAGCACCTGTTAAACCTAAGAAACCTGAAAAAAAGTTTATTGATAAACCTATTGCTGGAAGTTTTGAAACAACATTCAGTCGAAATAATCAAACTATGTTGGCACAACTTAATTCAGCTCGTCAGTATCAAACTATTATTAAAGATATATCTAGACGTTATAATATTAAGCCAGCTATAATTTGTGGAATGGGTTCTCGTGAGTCTCATTGGGGGATGGCACTTAGACCTAAAGGTCCTAGTGGTAGAGGTGACTTTGCTCGTCGACGGCCAAGAGGTAAGCGTCGTAGTGCAGAGCCGCCAGATGGTGGTGGTTACGGGCGTGGCTTAATGCAAATAGATTATGATTGGCATGAGTTTGCTCGTACTGGTAAATGGCAAGAACCTAGAGAAAATATTATCTATGCTTGTACAGTATTAGATAGAGCTAGGAAATTTTTTGATAAAAAAGCTCAAGGTTTGAATGAGGAGCAAAAATTACGTGCCATGATTGCAGCTTATAATGGTGGAGCGACGGCTACTTTGCGTTCCATTAGAGCTGGAGATAATATTGATGCTAGGACTACTGGTCATGATTATTCTAAAGATGTGCTTGATCGTAGTGGTTGGTTTCAATTACATGGTTGGGATTAGTTATTAAATAATATATTCTATCTATTTTATGTGTTCGGGAATGTACTTTTAATTGTGAATTAGTGAATGAAGAATGGTTAATTACTAATGTTGTTGATTTTAATTAACAATTCACAGTTAACCATTCATAATTAATGAAAATTACCCCAAACATCTATAGAGTATAGTATATTATAAATTCAGAATTAAATAATGAGATTGGAAATTAAATATGTGGAAGTCACTAGTATAATCATGGAGAACAGCTTATGAGTGCTAAAGGGCAGTCTATACAAGACCCTTTTTTAAATATTTTGCGTAAGGAACATATTGCTGTTTCTATTTATTTAGTTAACGGTATTAAGTTACAGGGATATATTGAATCTTTCGATCAATTCGTATTATTACTGAAAAATTCAGTTAACCAAATGGTTTATAAACATGCTATATCAACCATTGTCCCTACACGTCAGGTAAGAGTTCCTTATGACAATGAAGAAAATGATGAAAAGTCAGATAATCCGTAAATTATAATTATGTTCGAGAGACCACATGGTGGTGAGCGTGCTATTTTAGTATTTGTAACTTTGGCCAATTCAACTAATTCAGAAGAAGAATTTGCTGAGTTGGCTCGTTCTGCTGGAGTTTCTATAGTATTTGAATTAACAGCAACTCGTGATAAACCTGATCCACGTTCTTTTATTGGTAGTGGAAAATTAGAAGAACTTAGTGAATTAGTAACAGCACATCAGGCTGAAGTAGTATTATTTAATCATCTTTTAAGTCCTGGTCAAGAACGTAATTTAGAGAAAGTTTTACAATGTAAAGTATTGGATCGAACTGGAGTAATTTTAGATATTTTTGCCCAAAGGGCATCTTCTTTTGAAGGTAAACTTCAAGTAGAATTAGCTCAACTTAAACATCTTAGTACTCGGTTAATTCGTGGTTGGACTCACTTAGAACGACAAAAAGGTGGAATTGGTTTACGTGGTCCAGGAGAAACTCAATTAGAAACTGATAGGCGTTTAATTGGGGAACGAATCAAATCGATTACTAAACGATTAGCCAAAGTTAGTCAACAACGTAATTTAGGTAGAAAGTCTCGCCAACAAGCTCAGTTACCAATTGTATCATTAGTAGGTTATACTAACGCTGGTAAATCAACACTGTTTAACCATCTTACTAATTCAGATGTTTTTGTTGCAGATCAGTTATTTGCTACTTTAGATTCGACTTTACGGCGTTTGGTTCTGCCCAATAAAATGCGATTAATTTTAGCTGATACGGTTGGTTTCGTACAACAATTACCACATGATTTGATTGCTGCTTTTCGTTCTACTTTAGAAGAAACTTTGCAAGCGGATTTATTATTACATATTGTTGATGCTAGTGATCCAGAACGTCAATTACGGATTGAACAGGTTAATCAAGTTTTGACTGATATTGGTGCTGCTGATATACCTCAGATTTTAGTTTATAATAAAATTGACCGTTTACCTAATTGTCAAAGTCACTGTGATCGAATTGGAAACATAACTAAAGTATGGTTATCAGCATTAAAAGATACCGGAACTGATATTTTATATGAAGCTTTAGCAGACCAATTGAGTTCAGATAGTACATGTCAAGTTCGTATACCAGTAAATGCTGGTGATTTACGAGCTGATTTATTTAAAAATGCAGTTGTATTGCAAGAACAATATGCAGATAATGGTGATAGTCTATTGGAAATTCAGATAGCAACCCAACATTTAAAGTTTTTAACTAAAACAGATTCTCGGTTACAACTAGTTAAAACATAATTCAACAAAATTTATTAGGGAGTAAATATGGCTTGGAATGAACCAGGTGATAATAATAAAGACCCGTGGAACAAGCAGGGTCCACCAGATTTAGATGAAGTTATCCAAAAAATCCAAAGTAAGTTAGGAAGTATTTTTGGTGGAGGTGGTAATAATGGTGGAGATAGTAGTTATAGTGGGCCACCTATTTGGATAGTATTAATATTTCTAGTACCAGTCTGGGGATTATTTGGGATTTATACAGTAAGACCAGCAGAAGTTGGAGTAGTAACTAGATTTGGTCAATATCATGAAACCACTCAAGAAGGTTTAAACTGGCATATACCTTATCCTATTGAAAAAGTTCAGAAAGTTAATATTCGGGAAGTTAGGCCAGTTACTCATAAAGCCTTAATGTTAACAGAGGATGAAAATATAGTTGAAATCGAAGTGATTGTCCAATATCGAGTTGTTAGTGCGAGAAATTACTTATTTAATGTTACTGACCCAGATGATACTTTACGTCAAGCTACTGAAAGTTCTTTACGTGAGGTAGTTGGAACTAGTGAGATGGATGGAGTTTTAACCAGTGAACGAACTAGAGTTTCTGCTGATACTAAGAAACTGATTCAGGAAATTGTTGACCGTTATGAAACTGGTTTAACTGTAATCAATGTTAATATGCAGAACGCTCAACCACCAGCTGAAGTACAAGGTGCTTTTGAAGATGTTATTAAAGCTCGGGAAGATCAGGAACGGAGTAAAAATAAAGCTCAAGCCTATTCCAATGAGGTGATAGAAAAAGTCAAAGGTGCGGCTGATAAATTACGTGAAGAAGCTCAAGCTTATAAAGCTCAAGTTATTGCCCGTTCTGAAGGTGAAACTAAACGTTTTTTAAGTGTTTTAACTGAATATGAAAAGGCTCCGGAAATTACCCGACAACGTTTATATTTAGAAACAATGGAATCAGTATTGTCTAATACTAGTAAAATCATGTTGGATGTTAATGGAAGTAATAATTTAATGGTATTACCACTAGATAAATTAATCGGTAACCGAGTTAATAATTCTGCAATTCCACTGCTTCCTAGTTCATCACAATCTATTATAAATCAGCAATCTAGGAATAATATTCGGAATGATACACGCAATAGGGGAGGACGCTAATGTATAAAGCAATTGCTTTTGTTCTATTGCCAATAGTAGCGATAGTTGGTTCTTTATCAATATTTACAGTGCAAGAAACTGAATTGGCTTTGATGTTACGATTTAAGAAAATAGTTGGGGATGATTTTGCTCCTGGTTTGCATTTTAAAAGTCCAATCCATAATATTCTGACTTTTGATAAACGGATTCAAACTTTAGATGCCCCTCCTGAACAATTTTTAACTGTTGAAAAGAAAAACTTAATTGTAGATTCTTTTATTAAATGGCGGATTGTTGATATCGTTACTTATTATAAAGCAGTTAGTGGTAATCAACAAAGAGCTAGAGATCGGTTAGGAGAAATTATTGCTGATGGGCTACGCAGTGAATTTGGTAAGCGTACGATTAAAGAAGTTGTGTCTGGTGATAGAATTAAGATCATGGGCATAATAACTAAAGAAGCCAATACCAACGTACCTGAATTATTGGGAATTGAGATTGTTGATGTAAGAATTAAACGTATCGATCTACCACCAGAAGTTAGTACTTCAGTTTATCGAAGAATGGAAGCGGAACGGGAACGAGTCGCTAAAAAATGGCGTTCTCAAGGTGAAGCTGACGCAGTACGGATTCGAGCCAATGCAGATCGTGAACGAATAGAAGTTTATTCTGAAGCAGAACGTGATTCTGAGCAAATTCGAGGTGAAGGTGAAGCTATTTCAGCGGATACTTATGCTAGGGCATATAATCAAAATCAGGAATTTTATACCTTATATCGTAGTTTAAATGCTTATAAGACAGCTTTTAATAGCCGTAATGATATGTTAATAATTACTCCTGATTCTGACTTTTTTAATTATTTTAAAGATATAAATGGTAAAAAATCATTTTATCCTATATCTACTACTAAAAATAAAGCTTTTATTGAAAAAGAGGTTATTGAAAAAGAAGTTTCTGTAGAAGATAAGTTGATTCCTTTTTCATCAAAAGTACCAGTTTTAAATAAAGAACTAGATTAATATTATGTGGGAAGAACTTGGAATTGCTATTTCTTTAATTTTTATTATTGAAGGAATGTTACCTTTTTTAAACCCAGCCGGATGGCGTAAAACCTTACGCAGAATTAGTGAAATGGAAGATAAAACTTTACGTACAACCGGTTTGTTGAGCATGATATTTGGTTTAGCATTGCTATATTTAATACATTAATTGTTATCAGAGCTACTAGTTAGCTCTGTGACTAAATATAGTCATATGGCGGAGTATTCATTCCGTATCTTATTTTAATTCTGTATGAAGAAAAAATTCCAAAACTATTTATTCATTGTGTTTGGCTGGCTTTTTGTTATTTTAGGTATTGTTGGCATAATACTACCCATACTTCCTACCACGCCATTCTTGATTGCTGCTCTAGCATTTTTTTCTAAAAGCTCACCAAAATTTCATCAAATGTTGCTAAACAATGCTTGGTTTGGTCAGATTTTAAAACAATGGGAAGATAAAAAAATATTGTCACGACAAGTTAAATATAAAGTATCCTTCTTAATTATTATTACTTTTTCAATATCCACAGTAATTTTTTATAATAAAATTCAGCTATGGTTGTTTAGTATTGCTATAGTTTTACTATTTTTTATTTGGCGAATCAGAGAAGAACCATTAATAACTAAAAATTCAACCAAGTAAGAAAAAATGATAAAAATTATCCCATAGATATAAATGAAAATACTTACTATAATAATAATGGTTTTAGCAACTATTTTAGGTGGAACTAAAGCCTATCTTGATCATCAATTACATGTAGAATTGGATAAAGCAATAATAAATAACCAAGTTGCTATAAAATTTTCTCAAATAACTAGCTCGTTATTGGGACAAGTTATTGTTAATAATTTACGAATAAACAAATATATACAAATACATATTGATAAAATTATCTTATCCAAAGCCTATCAATTTTATAATCAATTACCAGAATCTATCTCTATAAATTTAGAAGGGATAAAAATTCCTATAAATAAAGCGACTCAATCAATCCCAATAATTATATCCACTTTAGGCTATGCTCCATACTATATCAGTTTAAAGGAATTGTATAACTTAGGTTATGTAAATATCCATGCAGATATGTCTATAGCTGTAAAATTACAAAAAACTAAGTTATCATTTGTGAGTATAATTGATGCTGATATTTTTGGGAAGTTTATTATTTCTACGGAATTTAACAGACTATCCAAATCATTTGACACAATGGAATTAGTATCTTTGCAATTAGAATATTTTGATAATGGTCTGATAAATAAAGTGCTTTCCCATTTAGCTCTTCGTAACAATGAAACCTCACAACAATTGCAACAAAAGTTTATTACCAAATTAAACAATGATATTAAACAGCAAGACATTATCAATAATTTATACCAATTTCTTAAAAATCCTAAAGAGTTAACTATAAACTTACAACCTAAATTGCCGATGGATATAAATACATTAAAAACTTTACCTAT
Organism: Candidatus Marithrix sp.; assembly: GCA_045046925.1. Lineage (GTDB taxonomy): Bacteria > Pseudomonadota > Gammaproteobacteria > Beggiatoales > Beggiatoaceae > DRQV01. The sequence goes on from JASFYV010000040.1 coordinate 32,514, forward strand.
ACAACAATTTAAGCTACAAATAACAACATCAAACTAATTTGGATATATTAATCTCGTCGTAATCGATCTGATACTGCAATAGGAGTTGGATAGTTCAATACAATAAAATACGAGGACATTACAAAAGTAATAATTGTTGCTGCCTGAATTAAATATGAAGCTTGTTCACCAATAACATTACTATTTAATGCAACTACAGCAATTAATAACGAAAATTCACTAATTTGGCCTAATCGTACTCCTATTTCTAAAGATAAATCACTTTTTTCACCAAGTTTAATCATTAATAATTTGAATAATAACGGTTTTACTATTAGCATTGTTCCGGCCAATACCATTGCTGGGACTAATATTGTATAAAGAGTTCCAAGTTCTAATCCAGCTCCTAAAGTAAAGAAAAATATAACCAGAAAAAAATCTCGCAATGGTTTTAAACTCTCTGCAATAAAGAGTGCAATTGGGCTACTTGCTAATACAACTCCAGCAATAAATGCCCCTATTTCATAAGACAATCCCATTTTAGCTGCTAGTGCGGCCATTCCTAAACACCAGCCTATAGTCACTAAAAATATATACTCTTGAATTTTATCAAATTTACTAATTATTTTGATTAAAATATAACGTTCAAATAAAACTGCAAAACCAATTAAGACTGGCAAAGCAGCAACTGATAAAGCAACACTCACTAATGGAGAATTACCGGTATTCCAGCCTTGTATGATTAATAAGATTATTATGGCAAATAAATCTTGTAATAATAAGATACTTACCATTACCTCACCAGTATGTCGATGATGTAAAACTGTGGTTGGCAATAGTTTTAAACCTATAATAGTGCTAGAAAACATCATAGCAGCACCAATTAATAAGCTTTCCCATAGTGCAAAGTTAAACAACATACTTATGAGAAAACCTAATAGCATAAATACCAATGAGGTTATTACGGTTATTACTGTAGTCTTTCGTACAGTATGTAACAAATCTTGTGGTTTGAGGTTTAAGCCTAACAAGAATAATAGAAAAATAATACCTATATGGGCAATTTCATTGATAACTACTGGATTTTCGATTGCAGCAAAACCAGAAGGCCCTAATATAATTCCCCAAACGATATAACCTACGATTAAAGTTTGACGAGCATAAAGGGCTAAGGTTGCTAACACTGCAGAACCAGTGAAAATAACAAAAATTGAGATAATAATTGGATCGTTGTGCATGTATTTTTTAAAAAGAATTCCCAACGATTAAAAGCTGGGAATAAAGGAAGTTTGTAAATATTAAGAATATTTTATAAAATATCTATATGATTCATAGGTGTTCTGGATGATTTTTAATTAATCATTCACTTAGGTTTCGGGAAATACGCTATGCTCCATTCCCGAAACAACCATTGGTGAAGGTATTGTCACTAATTCACAATTAAAATTACACTCCTGAACAACTATGATCTATATGATAAATAATAGTTTAATTCAAAATTATTTAAGCACCCATAGTGAAATCACGTCGAGCAGAGGCAATAGTGATGTTAAAACCAGCTACTACATCAAGCAAAGACATTAAAGTAATGACTAAAAAAGTTGAACTACCAGCAATATCCATCAGCATAAATTCCATTAAACAAGCGATGAATACAACCATTGATAATCCATGTTCTACAATTGAAGCAGTTCCAGTTTTAGTGGATTTTATTATTTCAAAGTAAAGAATTAATACTGATAACATAATTAATACATCTCCCCAGGTTGGAGCCCATTCTGCTCCTGATGGCAAAGGTGCATAAAAAATTGCATTAGCATTAACACTAAAATCAACTCCAAAAAAAGCCATTATGTTATAAATAATTAACACTATGAGAAATAATGGTACTATTGCCATTAACCTATATAAAGTAGACATATATGTTCCTAAGTTATTGAGCAAAAATTCATTGCATATGAACAAGAATTTTGACAAATTTTAATTCGTGTTGCAGATTGTAGTATAACTATTATTTACTGATATTACGCAAAAAGCTACCAGCCCATTCTAATGAGGGGAATAAGCAATTACTAGTTCCCCTATCAGGAAGGATTAGGGGAAGTTAGTAATCTATCTGCGTAACATCAGTTATTTAGTTGCAAGTTATTTAGAATTTCATTAAAGTAAAATGGACATATTATTCATTTTTACAATAATTTTTTAAGTAAGCAAACTTGCTACCATATCCCGCTCTTGTTCAAGCTCTTGTTGTCCTGCTAATAATTTAGTGCGACTGAAATCATCTATTTCTAATTCTTGCACAATAGAAAATTCACCATTTTTAGCAATAACAGGAAACGAATAAATTAAACCTTCAGTTATCCCATAACTACCATCACTAACAATAGCAGCACTAACCCATTCACCATTAGTTCCCATTACCCAATCCCGCATATGTGAAATAATCGCATAAGCAGCAGAAGCAGCACTAGATTTACCTCTAGCCTTAATTACCATAGTACCACGCTGTTGTATACTTGGAATGAATGTATCCACAATCCAATCAGGTTTTACCATGGTAGTAGCTTTAACTCCATTAATAACAGCATGGTTTATATCTGGATATTGAGTTGCTGAATGATTTCCCCATACTACAACATTATGAATACTATTTACATCAAATCCAGTTTTAGCAACTAATTGAGCTACCGCCCGATTATGATCTAATCTGGTCATAGCAGTAAAATTCTTATGTTCTAAATCTGGAGCAGAATGCATTGTGATATAAGCATTAGTGTTTGCAGGATTACCGACCACTAATATTTTCACATTACGATTAGCAAATTCATTTAAAGCTTTACCTTGAGTTTTAAATGTTTCAGCATTAATCTTCAGCAAATCACTTCTTTCCATACCTGAAGTTCTAGGAGTTGCTCCAACCAACAAAGCATAGTCAACGTCAGTAAAAGCAATATTGGCATCATCTGTCATCACAATACCTTGTAATAATGGATACGAACAATCATCAAGCTCCATTACTACTCCCTTCAAAGCCTCCATTGCATTCGATATTTCTAACAAATGTAAAATTACTGGTTGGTCAAGCCCTAACATCTCCCCAGTAGCAATACGAAACACTAAAGAATATGCAATTTGACCGGCAGCTCCGGTTATAACTATACGTACAGGTGATTTTGCCATGATTTATTCCTCAAAATAGTTAGATAGTGAAAACATTTTACATGATTTTTTATAAATTTTCTTAGATTTATTACTTGACAAAACAAAAATCTTGCAGTACAATTAGCGTTTTAGTATCTCGGGGTATAGCGCAGCCTGGTAGCGCAACTGCTTTGGGAGCAGTGGGTCGGGAGTTCGAATCTCTCTACCCCGACCAATTTTAATGCGTTCGTAGCTCATCTGGATAGAGCATCGGCCTTCTATGCACCAAATGGACCCATGACAGGAAACGGGAACTGTTATGGTGGATGATGCTATATCGGCGAAACCTGTAAAATGGCAATACCGAGGAAACCGATAAAATAGTGAAGGGACATTTATTTGTAGGTAGCTATTTTTGTTTATTAAAACTAGGATTCCGTAGAGGCCATACGCATCATACCTGAGAATGGTAAAGACATGGTCCAGACCGCAAACAAAATTATTTTGGTAACGAAAGTTATAGTGGTATGAAGCCGAGGGTAGCAGGTTCGAGTCCTGCCGAGCGCAAATATTTAAAATATTTATGGTGAGCGTAGCTCAGTTTGGTAGAGTCCCGGATTGTGATTCCGGTAGTCGTGGGTTCGAGTCCCATCGTTCACCCAAATCTCTTATAATTCTAATTTCCTATCCTGTAAAATTCATAACATGGAAATACTGTTTTTATTAATTCCAATATCATTGCTAATAATAGGATTAATTGTTTGGGCTTTTTTATGGGCAATTAAATCTGGCCAGTTTGATGATTTAGAAGGTCCAGCTCATACCATATTAATGGACAATGATGATTTACAACAGTCCAAGATAAAAAAATAGTATAGAAGTATCAGCAATTCAATTCTAGAACAACCAACAAGTTCCAAAACAATCTAATCCAAAAAATCTAAGGTTTCAACTAAACATATATATGTTGTGAACATTTGGTATCTAACATTAAGAAAATAGCTTTAAGCTCTTCATCTGATTCGTTCTCTCATTCAAAATCACCTATTAGATTCTATTAATTCATCAAGCATCAAATCCTTTTATATATAATCGTTTCATCATTCATTTTAAGTCTTTAATTTTATAAGCAAGAATATACCATCGCTATAGCAGAGTGAAAAACTATCTCCTATAAAAATTACCGTTCAAGTCTTTATTATAGCTATGATATTGCCAACTTTAGACATCTTTCCTAAGATATATAAGGATGCAGAATGAATTGCATAAATAGTGTATCTAATGTGACTCGAAAGATGTAATTTGTAAACTCATTACATTCTACATGAAGTAATATATTATAATTAAATTAGTTCCCCTCCTAAGTTAGGGGAGGCTAGTAATATACCTACGTAACATCAGTTTTTAAGTTAAATTACCAAAATATTGGAAAATTACAAAAGTGAAACATATCAACACAAAAATTGGATAACTTATTCTCCCCATTAATGTTAATTTTTTTACAAATTTTTCATCATTTTCATAAGTGTGCATCATTAGGCCAATTCCAATGCACAATACCGCCAACAAGTAACTCATATAAAAGAAATACTCCACTAACGTAAAGTACGCTATATTAGGTAATTCTGAAGCTAATCTGACATGTAAAATAGATGTTGGCAATATTATATTGACTCCTAAACCTAATTGGATAGATAACGTAGTAGTAAAAAATATTCCATATCCTAACGCAATTAAAATAAAAGTTGGGAATAAATTCTTAAAAATAAAATTTAGGGCATTTCTTTTTATTTCTATTGCCACGTTGAATAAAGAATATTCCATTCGTTGTTGAGAATAAAAATAATCAGGTAACCCAAAAGTAGAATCATTTTCTTGTACACTAGTAAAAAATTTTACATCAGAAACTTGCCAACTATCAACAGCAAAGATATCCTTGTATTTTGCTAGAATATTTTTAGTTCTCATACCATGAGAGTCAACTATATAAATTAAAGTATCTCTAGTCTTTTGTTGATGTCGAAATTTGATTGGTAAAATTTGTCGATCCAATGGATAGTTATGAAAATCAAAATAACCCTTAAATCTAGTTTTAATCCGATAGGTTCTAGTAGTAAAAATCCCTTTAATAGTAGTAGATTCCTCATTAATTATTGGTTTTCCTAGACTAACTGGATTAATTGCATTTATAAAATTAATATCTTTATCTACAAAATCTTTAGTCTTGAAGCGAAACCAAAGATAAAAATCTGCGAGAAAAGTCGATTTTTGAGTATTAAGCCCAGTTATTTCATTCATATCCATTCCAACATAAACTATTTGAGCTTTAGTCATTATATTTTCATTAACTTTAATCAACTCTCCAGCCAAAACTTTTGGTAAAATATCCCCTTTTATATTACGTGGATTGGTTAATAATCTATATTGGTCTAAAGCTATTTTAGTTTTACCTTTTTCATATATGCTAATAGGTATAGATTTAACCGCATCACCTTGTTTATCAAAATAAATTGAACCAGTAACTCCTTTCACTGAATTTTCAGAATGAGATATTTGCCATAAATTATCTTTTAACTGTTGTCTTTGTTTGTTAATATTAGTAGATGATATTTTTTGTAAAGCATGCAAGGTAACTTTTACAGCATCGTAATATAAAGCAGCAGTTACAGAAGGTTTAGTTTTATATTTATCTATAAAATTTTTTTCAAACTTAATTGCTATTTCATCACCTATATCCATAACAAATGGAGTTGTTAAATAAATACCATCAGTGAAATAACCAGGTTGAATTTGTTCTTGAGGATATTGTTTTAGTTGTTTATTAAACTGACTACTGGATAAAACATCTGCTCCAATTATTGGTATATAATGCCATTCTTGACGTAAAGCGACAATTGCTTCCAAGGCTTCTTTGGAATGAGTTGCTAAAAATAAAACTCCAGCTTCTTTGCCTTCTCCACTAAAAATTTGTACTACTCGATTCAGTACTTGATGAAAATTATCTTGATTAAAACTCCATTTATATTTGATATTTAAGTTATCTATTTGTTTTGCAGTTTGCTCAAAAGCAGTAGCTAAAGTAGAACCATAAATTCCCTCATCATATAGAATACTTGCGTTTTTATATTTTAAAACTTTAAACGCATAATTAGCTAACAATGCTCCTTGACTTGAATTATTAAAGATAATGCGGAAAGCACCATCATTATTTTTAGTAAGCTCATCAACAGTAGCAGTTCCAGTAATGCTTGGAATATTATGTTTTTGATAAATTGGAGCTGCAATTAAAGAGGATTTACTATTATAATGACCAATAACTGCAAGTGCCTTACTGTTTACTACTTGTATAGCTGTTTTTATTACATCTGTTGTATCATCAAACACTAATAATTCAATAATTTTGCCATCAATACCACCTTGTTGATTAATCTGCTCAACGTATAATTGAACACCTTGCATCATTGCTTTACCATTAGCAGTTTGCATTGGGCCAACCACAGCAATATATGCTACTTTGTCAAATAATTTCCAACCTATCAACATGATAAGCATGACTGAGATAAATACTCCATATTTTTTCATATTTGATGCTTGTAATTTTGTAAGGTGAGTAAACTCTATAATTTCATTTGATAAACGTAACTACCTACCATATCTATGAAACAGGAATAGAGAAAATAAATCCCGCAGTGAAAACATTATGACCTTGCTTTCGAGCAGAGAGTATAACAGCTTG
>JASFYV010000041.1:0-9947 GCA_045046925.1 Candidatus Marithrix sp.
GAGGTTGCTTTCTGAATAACATTAATTGCTATTCAATAGCTAAGTAATGTTGATTGAAGTACTAGGAAATAGTCCTAAAACATAAATTTATATCATAATGAAAATAAAATCCAATCAGTTAAAGAATCATCTGGCAACACTTGCACCAATATATTTATTGACTGGTGATGAACCTCTACAGATGAAGGAATGTGCCGATATATTACGAACTGCTGCTCGTAAGCAAGCTTTCACTGAAAGAGTGATATTAACTGTCGAGACCGGCTTTTCCTGGTCTAATCTTGATAATGAGGCTAATAGTTTATCTTTATTTGCAAGTAAACGTTTATTAGAACTGCGTTTAGGTAATAAATCGCCTGGTAATGAAGGTACTAAAGCATTAAAATCTTATACTGATAAATTACCAAGCGATACTATTTTACTTATAACATCAGATAAATTAGATGCCAGTAAGCAAAAAACCAAATGGTTTACTAATCTGGATAAATATGGAGTAATAATTCAAGTTTGGCCAATAGATATATCACAATTACCTAATTGGATAGCTAAACGTATGACACAATGTAAATTACAAGCTACCACCGAGGTAATTAATATAATTGCTGAACGATCTGAAGGGCATTTGTTGGCTTGTTCTCAGGAGATAGAAAAATTATATTTATTATATGGTTCTGGTAATATTACTACTAAACAAGTATTAGATTCAGTAACGGATAATGCTCGTTTTGAAGTTTTTAGTTGGGTAGATACAATATTATTAGGTAATGTACAACGTAGTATACGACAATTACAAGGTTTACGTTCTGGAAAGATTGAGGCAATTTTAGTAGCTTGGGCTTTAGATAGAGAAATACGTAATTTATCTCATATGACTTATGAGTTACAAACAGGCCAACGACAAGAACAGGTATTTAAAAATTATCGCATCTGGCAAAATAAAAAAAATATAATGGCAAATGCTATAAAAAGACATCCTCATCCTAAAATTTGGCAACAGTTTTTAAAACATAGTTTAGAGATAGAACATATTATAAAAGGTTTACGTAACGGTAATGTTTGGGATGAAATCCAAAAACTTAGTTTGCAAATATCTCTACCTAAACAGCAAAATAATCTATTTACTATATCTAACTACCATTCAAAATGGTAACGCTGTTTTCTACGATTCATATAAGTATTTTCTGGGATATCTACCAAAGGTTCAAAGCCTTGTACTGGAGTATGAGATAAATTATCGGTATAACGATGACGGACACTAGCTAAAGCACTCTTGTAATGCAGTGGTGTATGAGCCAAATTCTCGGTATAACGAGGACGGATATCGGCTAAAGCAGTAGTGTAATGTACTGGTGTATGAGCCAAATTCTCGGTATAACGAGGACGGATATGGGCTAAAGCAGTAGTGTAATGTACTGGCGTATGAGCCAAATTCTCGGTATAACGAGGGCGGATATCGGCTAAGGCAGTAGTGTAATGTACTGGTGTATGAGCCAAATTTTCTGTGTAACGAGGACGAATACGAGCTAAAGAATAAACTTTTTGTTTTAGTAAATTCAATATGCCATGTACACCTATGCTTGGTAATTTTTCTAGACCAAAAAATAGCTTTTTTCTTGGAGGCAGTGGTTTTTCTGGAAGCAATCGTTCTTGTCTGTCTTCAACATCGTAATTATAATAGTCGTTAGTATCATCTTTAGTCATTTTAATTTACTTGAGTTAATCATATATTAATGTGAATCATGCCTATTAGCTAACAATTGGTATTTAAGAGTATTAAAATCGATACTTGTAGGTACTTCTTTTAAAGTTGCTCCAAACCCAAAATTCATAGGCGTAATTTGTTCTGGAACATAATTAGCAACACTAGCTTCCAATAAAATTCCAGTTTCATAATCCGCTACCCAAATTTTAGCATAATTTGTCCAAGTTTGCTTATTGAGCCAGTTTACTGCACAACCAATGTCATCAAATAGGAAAATCTTGTTTTTAGGGCCACCACGCACTTGAGTAGCAAAATGTTTATCACTAATAACCATTTGACATCTATCACATTTATCTCTATCTAAGGTAATTTCTACTGGCCCAGTTTGACCTTTAGTACAACTTATCAATGTAATTAAAATACTTAACCAATATAATTTCATCGAAATCTTCATTTAGTTCCTCAAATTATCATCTAAAACAACTTTACCCATATCTAATTCTACTACTCGATTTACCAAAGTGGTAATTTCATTTAAACGGTGACTAGATATAAGAGTAAGAGCATGCTCTGCCTCTAATAGTTTTAAAAATATTTCTCTGGCTTCTGGATCTAAATTAGCAGCAGGTTCATCCATAATCAAAATATCACTATTACGCCCTAATGCAATCGCAATCAACAGTTTTTGCTTTTGACCACCAGAAAGTTTATTAAAAGGTCTATGAGTAAATGTTTGAATATCTAAACCTAATTGCTTAGTGATATTTACTATATTTTTAGGATCAGTATCACAAACTCCAGCCGCAAATTTTATTAACTGCCCAACTGGCATTTTTAATGGAGGTGGTAATTGGGGAACAAATCCGATTCGTTTTAATATAGTTTGCCGATTTTGGCGTGGATTTAAACCATTAATAGTAATTAAACCCTCATATTGATATTCCCCTAATAAACAACGCATTAAAGTAGTTTTACCAGCTCCATTTGAACCTATCAAGGCAATATGGTCATCTGGTTGAATTTGCAAATTTATATTCGCTAAAACTGTATGTTGTTTAAATTGTTTTGAAACTTGTTCGATAATAATCGTTGACATAAAACTATTATATGTGAATTTAGACTAATTTAATAAATAATATTCAGTTATTTGAACTAGGATAGTAAACTGCTCCACGCTGTTTAAAACAGTGTTTACTAAATAAAATCTGTTGTGGAAACTGGTTTAAATCACATTGTTCAGTTAACTTAGCTATTTTTTGCAGAACTACTTCTTTATCCATACCATGAATCATGCAGTATAAATTATAAGGCCAATCAGGTAAATGTCGAGAGCGTAAATAACATAGAGTTACGAATTCAAATTTTCCTAATTTCTGCCCTATTAAATCAACTTTTACATCAGGAATATCCCATACCACCATTGCATTAGCCCGATAACCTAATTTACGATGATATACTACGATTCCAAATCTTTTAATTATACCAGTTTCAATGAGACTATTTAGTTTAGCGATTACTTCAGTTTCAGTTAGGCCAATTTGTTCGCCTATTGCCGCATAAGGATGTGAAACAAGCGGTAACCCATTTTGAATTATTTCTATAAGTAATTGATCATTTTCCATTCAGACTAGACATTTATATTTTCCCACAAGTTTAAGAAAAATATTTTTAATAAATTTACTCTATTTTAGATAACCATTGATGATTATAACACTATAATTTTACTCATTACAAAATTACAACTTGAAACAATAGCTATTTGAATCTATTATTTTTGATAGAAATATTAGTTTTAATACTTAATAAATAATATTCTTAGATCAAATTAAGGATACTTATTTTACAATATGAATCACAAATTTAAAATATTTATATAAAATTATGCTTGCAGAACCTACACGCCATGATTGGCAATTAATAGAAATACTAGAATTATTTAATCTTCCATTTAATGATTTGATTTTTAAGGCTCAATCTATTCATCGAACTAATTTCAATCCTAATCAACTTCAACTAAGCGCATTATTAAATATAAAAACTGGAGCATGCTCTGAAGATTGTGGTTATTGTTCCCAAAGTGCTAGATTTAAAACTGAACTTGAAAAACAACCACTAATGGGAATAGATGCCATTGTTGCAGAAGCTAAACAAGCTAAAGCAAAAGGAGCTAGTAGATTTTGTATGGGTGCTGCTTGGCGTAGCCCAAAGGAAAGAGATTTTAAGCAAATATTAGATATAATACGAGCGGTTAAAGCAGAAGATTTAGAAACTTGTTTAACTTTGGGTATGTTGGATGATCAACAAGCTCAACAATTAGGCGAAGCCGGTTTAGATTATTATAATCATAATCTTGATACTTCCGCAACATATTACCCTAAAGTTGTTAGCACCCACACTTATCAAGATCGACTTGACACTCTCACTAGCGTACGCAAAGCCAATTTGAAAATATGTTGTGGTGGAATAATTGGTATGGGCGAAAAAATACAAGACCGGGCAGAATTATTGCAAACTTTAGCTAACTTAGCAATTCATCCAGAAAGTGTTCCAATCAATCAGTTAGTTCCAGTCGCAGGAACCCCATTAGAACACGCAGAACAACTTGATTCATTTGCAATAGTGCGTTGTATTGCAGTAGCTAGAATTTTAATGCCAACTTCTAATATCCGTTTATCTGCGGGCAGAACAGAAATGAATGATGAATTACAAGCATTATGTTTTTTAGCTGGAGCAAATTCGGTATTTTATGGAGAAAAATTACTAACTACTGATAATAAATCAACAGAAAATGATCATCAATTATTTGATAAACTTGGAATTATCACAAGTTATGAATAAATATTAAATATACGAGTAACCTTGTTACCATGAAAATTCATAAATTAATATTCCTAATAATTATTCTAAGTAGCTGTAGTAATCAATTACATCAACAACAATTGTATGTTTTTGGAACTTTAGTGGAAATAAAAATTTGGGGAGTCAATGAGCAAGTTGCAAATAATGCAATTAATATTATTGCTAAAGATTTTCAAACTATGCACGATAATTGGCATCCGTGGCATGAAGGTCAGTTAACAAATTTAAATAAAACAATTGCGAATGGTCAAACTTGGACTGTGCAAGACGATTCCAGCTTATTATTAATATTAAAGCAGTCTCAACAACTTTATAACCAAAGTGATGGTTTATTTAATCCAGCTATTGGTAGATTAATATCTTTATGGGGATTTCATAGTGATGATTTATCAAATAATTTTACTGTTCCATCAGAACAAGAAATCACTAAACTCCTCACTCCTAGTATGAATGATATTTATATTAATGAGCAACAGATATCTTCACGTAATCCAATTGTTCAATTAGATTTTGGAGCTTTTGCTAAAGGATATGCTATTGATCTAGCAATTAAAAAACTTCAACAGCTTGGAATCCATAATGCTATTGTTAATGCTGGTGGTAATCTTAAAGCAATTGGACAAAAAGGAGGACAACCTTGGTTAATTGGAGTTAGACATCCTCGTAATGGAGGAATTTTAGCAGCTATAACCATACAAGGAGAAGAAAGCATTATTACTTCTGGTGATTATGAACGTTTTCATGAATTAGAAGGTAAACGGTATTCTCACATTATTGATCCTCGTAATGGCCGACCAACTAAGGAATTAACCTCAGTTACAGTAATACATCAGAATGCTGCAATTGCCGATGCTGCTACGACAGCTTTAATGATAGCTGGTTTAAAAGATTGGTATAAAATTGCTACTCAGATGGGAATCAAATACGCAATGCTTATAGATACTGCTGGAGTAGTTTATCTTAATCCTGCTATGCAAGATCGAGTGAGATTTCAATCTAAACCTAAGATTATTATAACTGATAAATTAAAATAATTTTAACATGGTTGGGTTTGCTAACCCAACCAACGATTATTTTTTTATCGCATGTTTCCTTTTTATCTTTTTAAAAGAACCATTTTTATAAATTTTTCTTAGTCCTTTATTAAAATCTATTAACTTTTTCTGAGCATTAATCGCTTTTTTAGAAATAGCAATATAAATTTTATTCATAGCAAGAACTGGTTTAATAAATTCTATTTTATCAGCAATACCAGGGATATCCTTTTCTAAAAACTCAGTTAAACGATAGTTACCCACAGATTTACTATCAGCCATTAAATCAAGCTTACCTTCATATAACATTTTTAAGCCATCATCCAAACTACCAACTGGAATCTTTTTCAGATAATCAGCAGAATCAAATTTTTTGCTGGTTGCATAACCTTTTACAACTCCAATTTTGTAATTTTTTAGTTCTGGCAATTCTGTGAATGAAATATTAGTTTCTTTAGTTTTAAAAAAACCAGTCCTGACTTGTCCAATAGGAGCAGAGAAGAAATAATTTCTTGCTCTTTCAGAAGTTCGATAAGCACCTAATAACGCATCATAATCTCCTCCCCCTGTATATTCTAGTGCATCTGTCCACGAGCTAAATTTAAATTCAACTTCATACTTTTGAAGTTCCAGAGCAGTTCTAACAACTTCGGACACCCAACCGTTATTTGGTAACTCTGAACCATAATAGGGAGGGAAATCTACCGTTACAAAAGTAAACCTTTTCCCAGCAGCAAAACATGACGCCGAATGGAGTAGCATTACAATTAGAAAGAAAATTGTACGTTTCATCTTATATACTCACCAACATTCCAAATTTTTTTGAGATTTAATATGTTGTTATTAAACTTTAACATAATATACAAATACTATTAATATTCACTAAATACAGCATAACATTGTATCTTTAATAAGCAATAAAAATCAACCATGTTCTACAAACATATTTTTAGACTATTAAGGATATGTTTATAGTTAAGGCTTAATAAATATTAATTTAATATCATTTTTACAAGAATTAAAATCCAATTCATCTATAAATTTCTTATCTTGCAGAAAATTATATATATATTTCAATTCATCCTACTAGGATTAGTTGCTAAAAAATATATCAGTATTTAATTACTGAAATTACGCAGACTATAAATAGAGTTCACGTCGGATGTAATGAATTTATGATATATATTTTAACTCTGCGTAATTTCAGTTACTAATTTAGCAATAATATTATAGTCTTAATTAAACTTTAATTTGGTAACAATTATAATGAAAGATATATATTAACATCATTATAACAGTTTATTTAAGTTAATTCTTTTATTGTAATGTCAGTTAGAATATTAAAAGTAGTATTTTTAATACAAAATTCCACAGGTCTTACCTTAATATTCTAAGAAAGAATGTATTATATAATATTTTTGGCAACTTCTCAAAATATTCTTAATCAGAGACAACTAGCATAAAAAATCTATTATTTAATTTTAAAAAAGTTACTTTAAGTTTATAAATATTACCCAAAATATTGATTAATTTTAAGCTATCCACCTTTATACCAACTAGCCATAACTCTTTTAACATAGCGTTGGGTTTCTCGTATACGAGGCACACGACCTAATCTGGCCACTCTAGTTTCTCCGCTATTATAGGCAGCTAAAGCTAATTTAACATCTTTAAAACGCCTTAATAATTTACTGAAATAAAAAGCTCCACAATTAAGATTAAGCCTAGGATCAAATAATACTTCTCTTTCTAAACCACATTGATATTTGCCAGTAGTCGGCATAATTTGAGTAAGTCCTCTAGCTCCAGCCCGAGATAATGCTCGTGGGTTCCAAGCTGACTCATGTTTAATTAAAGCATAAAACAACCGATAATCAATACCATATTTATTAGCAGCTTGATTAGCTAAACTATATAAATTATTGGTTTTAGTTATTTTCATAATTGGAACAGAATTGTTAGGTATATAAGTTGGTTGAAAATTACCAGTACAACCAACCGATATAATAAAAATTATCCCTAGCATAATAAATTTAATATGTTTTAGCATTTTTCTAGTACCATAGCCAATAATTATGAATTAGTAATTATTTTTTGAGCTGCTTGATATTTTATTATAGTTTTATCAACAATATTAGATGGCAAAATAGGAGCTGGAAATTTCTTATCCCAATCTAAAGTTTCTAGGTAGTCTCGTACAAATTGTTTGTCAAAACTTTTCGGGCTAGTACCAACTTGATATTCATCCATAGCCCAAAACCTGGAAGAATCAGAAGTTAAAACTTCATCAATTAACGCTAATTGTCCATCTGAATCAATACCAAACTCAAATTTAGTATCAGCAATAATAATGCCACGTTTTATAGTATAATTAATGGCATGATTATAAATTTCGATGCTAATATCACGTATTTGTTCTGCTAAATCTACTCCAATTAATTCACAAGTTTTAGCAAAGGTAATATTTTCATCATGTGAACCAACGGCCGCTTTAGTAGAAGGAGTATATATTGTTTCAGGTAATTTTTCAGCAAGTTGTAAGCCTTGTGGTAAATTTATGCCACATATTTTACCATTGAGTTGATAATCCTTCCAACCAGAACCAATTAAGTAACCACGTACAACGGCTTCAACTGGTAATGGTTTAAACTTTTTAACAATAACAGCTCGGCCTTGAGTTTGTTTAAGGTCTTCCTTATCCAACAATACATCTTCTAATCTAATATCCGATATATGATTAGGTATAATAAAACGGGTAAAATCAAACCAAAAATTTGATAATTCAGTAAGTATTTTCCCTTTGTTAGGTATTGGAGTAGGCAATATTACATCATAGGCTGATATTCGATCAGTAGCAACTATTAACAAATGTTGATCATCAACTGTATAAATATCACGAACCTTACCTTTTTTTAACAGTGGTAAACTATGTAACTTAGATTCAAATAAAATCATTGTCTTTTAATAAATGACTATTGTATAATTAGCAATTATCTAATTTAAATTTATTAGATTATAGTATTTTCCGATTCAGTTAAATATAACCTCCCCTAATCCCCTACTTAAATAAGGAGGGGACGCAAGGGGTGGTACGGGAAACACTATATATGCACTCACGAACTTTAATTAAACATAACAAAATTGTGCGATTTTACCAAATTATTATTTTTTTATTATCTTTAAGCATCATTGTTCCAGTAGTTGCAAAACATGATGAATTTAAAATATGTCAGCCTTTTAATGAAGTTGCTCCACCACGTCCCCAGTTATTAGCTACGAGCGATAAAATACAAATAGAGGCTAATGATGTAATCGTGCGAGAAAAGCTTGGCACTTCAATTTTTAATGGTGATGTGTTTATTCAAAGAGCCAATCAAATCATGATTACTCAACAAGCAACTTATAATCGTAATGATGATGTCATAAACGCTAATCAAAACTTTACCTATTGGGACGAAAATTTTGTCATTAGCGGTTCTTCTATCCAATTACATGCTAAAGAACAAGGCATAATGTCAGATGTAGAATACTGGTTATTAAATAATAGAGCAAGAGGACAAGCTAAAAAGGTTATTAAAGAGTCTAAAAATATAATCTATTTAGAACAAACTCGTTATACTACTTGTGATTTACATAAAGAAATTTGGTATTTATCAACTGATACTATGACTTTGGATAATTTTAAAGAAGTAGGGACAGCAACTCACGCTACCATACACATATTAGGAGTACCAGTATTCTATTTTCCATATTTATCATTTCCGCTTGGAGAAAAACGTAAATCTGGTTTTTTAACACCTAGTATGGGTAGTTCGGACGAAACTGGTACTGAATTTAGTATTCCCTATTATTTAAATTTAGCTCCAAATTATGATGCCACAATTACTCCACGCATTATGTCACGACGTGGTTTATTAATGGAAACTGAATTGCGTTATTTAACTGCTAAAAATGAGGGTCAGTTAGAAATTGAATATTTACCCAATGATAGTGCTTTAGGCAAAGATCGTTCTTTATTTGTATTTAAACATCAAGGTTATATTAATAAAAATTGGCTTACCAGCTTTAATATTAATAAAGTTTCTGATATACGTTATTTTGAAGAACTGGGTACTAATCTCAGTGTTGCAAGTGTTACTCATTTAGAGCAGAGAGGAGATTTGTATTACATGGGTAATGGCTGGCTTGGGATTGGTAGAGTACAAATGTTTCAAACTTTAAGCGATAATCCAGCAGCTCGTCCTTATCAACGTTTACCACAACTATTATTTAAAACAGTCTTACCAGAAGCTAATAAGCGTTTAAATGTAAAATTAAATGCCGAATTAGTACGTTTTGATCGTAATACAGAA
>JASFYV010000042.1:0-7016 GCA_045046925.1 Candidatus Marithrix sp.
TGCTACTGATATAACTACCCTTCCAACTAGTTTGCAACAAGATTCTACTGGTGCAACCAACGAAACTAATGAAGCTGGTCCAACTTGTTTAAGCAATGAGCCAAATCCTAGTGTATGGTTTAAATATACCGCTATTACTTCGCAAAATATTGTGTTTGATAGCTTTGGTTCTGATTATGATACTACTATATCAATTTGGAAAAATAATGAACATCCATTAATACCAATAGATTGTAATGATGATCACAGTAATTTAAAACAATCACTAATTAATGCAGAGTTGGAAGCCGGAATGACTTACTATATTAATGTAGGTGGTTATAATGGTGCAAGTGGTAATTTAATATTTAATGCCAAACCAGTTAATATTTTAACCAATGATAACTTGGCTGATGCTATAACAATTGATGTTACTTATACTCAAACTACCAAATCAGCAACTATTGAAGCTGGAGAAAACCGTGCTAGTTGTAATATAACTGGTGCTGAATCTAGCGTTTGGTATAAATATTCCCCTTCAACAAATCAACGAACAGTTTTTAACACCAGTGGTTCAGATTACAATACTGTGTTATCAGTATGGACTGGAGCAACTCATCCACTTATTGAAGTAGCATGTAACGATGATAATGGTGGTCCTCAATCACAAGTTGGAATAAATTTAACTGCTAATAAAATCTACTATATCAACGTTGCAACTGGTAAAACTTCTGCTGGCACTCTATCCGAAGCCACTGGTTTATTAACTTTAAATATAGATATTCCTCCAGCCAATGATAACCTTGCAGATGCTATACAAATTTCAGAAATATTTCCATATACCAACACCCAAAATACTGGCGGTGCTACAACAGAAAAAAATGAGGCAAATCCAAGCTGTGCAGAGAATTCAGATGCTAGTATTTGGTATTTATTCAACCCAAATTCTGACCATAATAATGTAACTTTTTCTATTCCTGATGCTAGTTTCGATGCAGTATTATCAGTATGGCAAGGCAATGAATTTCCGCTGACTGAATTAGCCTGTAGTGATAATGCGGTAACGCCAAATCAAACTGTTGAGTCACAAGTTACCATACCATTGAAAGCCAACATTGACTACTACATTGATATTAATGGAGTTGATGGAGAATCTGGAACTATAACTTTACAAGTAGAAGCCGGTAAAACAGATTTTGCTATTGCTGGCCAGCCTCAACCTCAAACAGTTGGTGGCTGTCAGAATGCAACTTTAACTGTTACTTTGAATAATACTGAAGGTAAAATTATTGAGCCTACAGATGATCCTGTTGGTAATCAATGGGAAATTGGAGTTACTTTACCATTTACTTATCAGTGGTATCAAGGTGAAATTGGAGATGATAGCAATTTGATTGCAGAAGTTGAAAATAATCCAGTAGTTTTAATAAGACCTACTGTAACAAGTAATTATTGGGTACGAGTTATAAATCCAACTGGTTCGATTGATAGTACAACTGCTATTATTACAGTCGATGAAACTATTAATAATGGAGCTGGCTTAGATGTCAATGGTAATCCTATTGCTACTAAAGCTAATTTCTGTGGTTCTATCACTGAATCATTACAATCTAAAGTTAATTTAACCTCAATAACTCAACAAGATAATGCAGTAATTAGATTTACCATTAACGTTGATTCCAAACATATTAATAAAACTGTTGATGTATTAATGCTTGGTGTATATAAAACTGCAAATATAACTCAATATTTTATGCGTAATGGTACAAATTGGGAATTATGGAATGGAGATATAGCTAGTTTTGAAGCTGCCCAAACCAATTTTAAATTACCTTCAAGCTTTGAAGTGATTATATACGATGGTTTATTCGCAGGATTACCAGGTAGCTTAGAAATTTATGCTGGTTATCGATTTGAAAATGGTGGTATTTTTTATAGTGGCAATAGTATAAAATTAACCATTGAATAATATTCCTTTTTAGGCAGAACTATTTAAATAGTTGCACAATACATAATTGTATATTATTCTAGGGATAAATTATTTATTAAGGATATTTTATGGGAAAATCTATACTTTTTCGTTCATTGATAACAATTGCTATCGGTATAATAATCGTAATCTATTTCTCACCCATTTGGTGGGTTTCACTTAAAGCTCCCAACTACCCTCCAGAAACCTTTCCTGATGGAATTCGGATTCATTTTCATATTGATGGAGTTTTTAATGGTTGTAGTAAACAAGAAACTGAGGAAATTCACGTAGGCGAAGGTCTTAACTGTCTCCATGAGATGGATACTATTAATCATTATGTAGGAATGTATCCGACTGCTTCTGGTGGTATTATTGAACGTACTTTGTCTCAATTTTTATTTTGTTTTCTCATCGTATTGCTAATTGCATTTATGATGTCTGGGCGTAAATTGCAAGTATCAGTATTGACCATTGGTTTTAGTATTATTATCGCTTGGGCTTACGTAACGTTGTATACTCCTGGCGGGATTAAGTATATGTCTGCTGGTTATCAGCAAGCCTTGCAAACTAGTATGGATTTAGAAATTGATGAATTTAAAGATTGGAATGGTATCCAAGCCATGCAAAAAAATTATCAAGACTCTTTGGGTATGTATTTTCGAGACCGAGTTAAAATTAGCCAACAGACCGATACGTTACTTACTGCTTTCAATATAATTATTGGCGTATTACTATTCAGTATGTTATTTATTATTAGTGGTATTGCATTGAAAAACAGCTTATTTTACTGGTCATTGTTAATAATCCCGGTTTGTTTGCCAGTATTTTTTATCTTTGAATATGCTGGTTGGTTATGGTGGTTTGGACATAATTTAAATGAGATGGCAGCTTTTAGCCTTAAACCATTTATGCCAACTGTACTTGGTGACGGTAAAGTAGCTCAATTTTCTACTTACTCTTATCCTCATTATGGATTTTTCTTAATGATGTTATCGTCGATATCACTAATGATTGCTGGATTAATTCGTAAAAGACAATTGCGATTAGCTAGTTCTTAAAGAGATAATCATTTATGGCAATTCTTAATTAACTGATCGTTAGGCAGACAGATTACTAACCTATCTTTAGGAGTAATACCATTAAGTTAAGCAGGGCGAACACATAGGTTCGCCCCTACAATATAGGGGCAGACCTGCGTGTCTGCCCTTAACTTAATGACATTGATTCTAGTAGTTGCTCCTCTCCTTAATTAAGGCAGACGGGGTGGTAATCTATTTGCGTAACATCAGTTACTATGTATTAATACTGCTTCATAAATAATTAAACCAGCTATTTAAATAGTTAACTTTGCTTTAAAATGGATATAAATTCCAAATAAAACGCATAGCAAATATAATGTCTATTATTATTCTTATACCAGGATTATTAGCAATCTATGTTGCTTTGACACAGTCACCTCAAAAAGCATTTCTGAATGTATATATACCAGTAGTATTTTTTCTCCCAACTTACTATACTTGGAAAGTAGCCGGTTTTCCAGATCCAAATTTCCAACAAATCACAGTTTTACCAATCATAATAATTTGGGCTTTACGAGGTATGCAAGGTTGGCGATTTTCATTCATTGATATAATGGTATTTGGTTATGCTTTTGCAGTTGGTTATTCTGAATATAGCCATGTCGGTTATTCTGAATCTCAAAATTTTATAGCTAATGGTGTAGCTGGAGCAGTATTATTTCCATATATTTTGGGTAAAAGCCTAATTGAACCATATAACTTACGAGAACAATTTGCCAAACGAGTTGTAATTATACTAGTAATAGTTGCCATTCTAGCAGCTTATCAATCTATCACTTTCTCTAATTTTACCATATGGCAAAGAACTTTAGGCCGTTTTTTTGGAGAACAAGGTTGGATATGGTCAACTCAATATCGTTGGGGATTACCACGTTCTTCCGGACCTTATGGCCATGCTATATTAGCTGGAATTATCATGGTAACAGGCTATCGCATTCAACGTTGGTTAGAATGGAGTAGACTTTGGCCAGCACATATTCGCCAATTAGCTTGGTTACCAATTTCTCCAGCCCGTTTTTTCACTTTAACGTTATTGATGGGATCACTTGCAACATTAGCCCGTGGGCCATTATTAGCTGCTGTAATAGCTGCGTTTATTCCAGTAATAGGATATACTAAAAAACGTTGGCTAGTTGTTGGAATACTCTTTACTGCTATTGTTATTGTTAGTGTTCCAGCTATTACTTGGTTTGTAAATTATGTATCTGTTGACCCAGGATCGGTAGAAACTAAATCTCATCAGACAGTAATCTATCGCTGGCAACTAATAATTAATTACATTGAACTTGCTAAAGAAAAGTTCTATTTGGGTTGGGGACGGCTTAAATATCCAAAAGTTGATGGACAAGGTTCTATTGATAATCATTTTTTATTGTTATTTTTAAAACATGGGATTATGGGTCTCGGGTTTTTCTTAGCAATTATGTTTACCATGATGATACGTTTGTTTATTCATTCTATGTCACAACCTTCGACTGAATTACCAGGTAGTTCTTTGGGTTTTACTTTATTAAGCTTATATGTAATTATGTTTATATCACTTGCTACGGTGTGGATGGGTGGACAAACTTTACACCTGTTTTTCTTAATGACCGGTTGGAGTGAAGCTTATTTATATTCAAAACATGAAACGATAACAACTAATTCAACAATTTTACCGACTAAAACTAAAGATAAATTTCAATTTCGACGAACCTTTAAATAATATTTAATAAAGAGAACTAATATATGTTTGAAAACCTTACTGGTCGCCTTACTGATAGTTTAAAAAAATTACGTGGCCAAGGACGTTTAAGCGAAAAAAATATTCAAGATGCGTTACGTGAAGTACGAATGGCATTATTGGAAGCTGATGTTGCCTTATCAGTTGTTAAAGAATTTATTGAACAAGTAAAACAGCGAGCAATTGGCCAAGAAGTTATTGGCAGTTTAACTCCTGGTCAAGCTTTAATTAAAGTAGTGCGAGACGAACTAACCGCATTAATGGGAGATAAATGTGAAGCGCTTAATTTAAACGCTCAAGCTCCAGTTGTAATCTTAATGGCAGGTTTACAAGGTTCTGGTAAAACTACCACTATTGCCAAATTAGCTCGACGCTTAATTGAACAAGATAAAAAATCAGTTATGGTTGCTAGTTGTGATGTATATCGTCCGGCTGCAATCAAGCAATTAGAAACTTTAGCAGGAGAAGTTAATGCTCAATTTTTTCCTAGTGATAGTAGCCAAAAACCAGTAAATATTGCTAAAGCCGCTATATCTCAAGCTAAAAAACAATTTGCAGATGTATTATTGATTGATACTGCTGGTCGTCTGCATATTGACAATGAGATGATGGATGAAATTAAACAGCTTCATGCAGTTGCCGAACCTACTGAAACTTTATTTGTTGTAGATAGTATGACTGGTCAAGATGCGGCTAATACTGCTAAAGTATTTAATGACACTTTGCCTTTAACTGGAGTTATTCTTACTAAAACTGATGGTGATGCCCGTGGTGGTGCAGCTTTATCGGTAAGAAAAATAACTGGCAAACCAATCAAGTTTATTGGTATTGGTGAAAAAAGCAATGATTTAGAACCTTTTTATCCAGATCGAATTGCTTCCAGAATTATTGGTCAAGGTGACGTACTTAGTTTAATTGAAGAAGTAGAACGTACAGTTGATAAAAAACAAGCAGAAAAATTTGTTGGGAAATTAAAGAAAGGTCGTGGATTTGACTTTGAAGATTTTCGTTCTCAATTAATACAAATGCGTAATATGGGTGGTATAGCTGGATTGATGGATAAAATTCCAGGAGTTGATCAAATTCCAGATAAAGCTAAATCCATGGTAAATGACAAAGAAATAGGTAGAATGGAAGCAATTATCAATTCTATGACTCCTAAAGAACGTCGTTTACCAAATATTATTAAAGGTTCCCGTAAAAGAAGAATTGCCAATGGTTCTGGCACTCAAATTCAAGATGTAAATCGTTTATTAAAACAATTTTCCCAAATGCAGAAGATGTTTAAACAAGTGTCTAAAAAACGTGGAATTGGGAATATAATGCGTGGAGTGAAAGGCAGAATGCCACCTGGGATGCAATTTTAATGATATTGGAGAAATATATGCGTAAAATATTATTATTATCTTTATTGTTAAGTTCTTCTATAGTTATGGGAGCTGAAATAAGCGGATATGTTGGTAAAGTACAATTTACCCCTGAATTTGCCGATAAAGCAGGTTTGGATGAAGAAGCTTGGACAGTTGACGGCAGAATAGATTTTGATTTACAAGAATATTTTTCAGTTGAATTCGGAATTGGAGCGTTGTTTGTTGATGATAAACAAAAATTTACCCAAGAAGTTAATTATATAGATTATTATGATGATTATCGGGGTACATATATCGCAGAATCTTCTGAAACTGGTTTTTTACTTTCTATAGCCGGCAAGATTAATTATCCAATGAATGATATGTTTTCTGGCAATATGTTAATTGGTTATGAATATATGGACTTTGACCGGGAAATTGCTGAATGTGAAACTTGTTATTCAGAAAATGTCGAGATTGATGCAGGGCTTTTTTTAGGAGCTGGAATTGGAGTTCGTTTTGGAGAAAATACAGAATTAAAATTTCAATATAAAATGTATTTAAATGATGGAGATGTTGATAACCAAGCTTTAATTGGGATTGGTTTTTTGCTGTAATAGACATCTTTCTTAAAGATAAATGGATACCTTATAGTATTTCACGATTCAGTTAAATCCACTCCTGACCCTACATAACATGATGATTTATAAGGGTAGTCCCTTGTGGTTACCCTAATCAATTTCATTAACTAAAGAGATAAAAGTAGGAGAAAATAAATTCCGCAAAGAAGTAAAAACATTATGACCTTGCTTTCAAACAGAAAGAATAACGGCTTGCAGACGAGCGTAGGTATGACTCCCAGATAGAGTACGGAAACATCCACTAACTGTTTAACCTTAGCCCGTTCAGCTTGG
>JASFYV010000043.1:0-8581 GCA_045046925.1 Candidatus Marithrix sp.
GTCGAACACATGCCGAGATTGCCGAAATGCGTAAAATGGTCAATGGTTTAGTAACTCTTGCAAATAAAATGGAGTATGAAAATAAGGAGGATTTTGCCAATGCAGTTGCAAAGAGCATAATGTATAAATTCCAATCAGAAACATAAACTTTTTTTGGTAGTCTTGCATATTGTTGTTGGACTACCAAATATCTTTGAACTAACTTTCCCCCAGCTAAAAACATAAATCAAGCTTTAGTCTTTTGGTAGTGTTATACATGTAATATTATAAATAAAATTTATTTGCGATTAAATATATATAATACTTTATAACCATATGATATAAAAAGCATGTTAAATATTAATTTAAGAGAAAAACTATGCAATGTCCCAATATGGTTACAACCTTCTGCTGATTAGGGTGTTATTGCAGCAATGGAAAAATTGGGACAGGCATATCAAAACGGTATGTATGATTTGGAAATTAATTTGTCTCTTAGTCAGCATTGGCTAGAACTTTAGCTTAAGCTGTGAAAAATATAGAAATTCAAGGCTTTTGAAGTTCGATACTTAAATAGTCAAAAAGTAAGTCTCGCTTAGTTTGATAGAAAGCCAAGCATAATCATATGAGAAAACCATTTGAATTATCATTTATTAATACTTTTAGTCCCATAATAATCTAGGAGTTAAATGCTCATTTATCAAATAATCTGTTACACTATCACAACTAAAACATGATCAACAAGCAGCCCATTTTGGAAGAACTGAGTTGTCAACTTCGTCATCAGGAATTATAGCAGAAGACTTAATAGCAACTATAACTTATTTTAGATATTAAAGAAAGTAGATTAAACTATAGTGAAAATGTTACCAAAGGTTGATTACAGGTTTGCAAGACATTGATAAAACAAATATTATGTGGTTCTGGAATGCGTTGGAAAGAGACGCTAAAATTGTTTTAAGCTTACGCGCGTCACACTAATAGATGGCAATTATTTTGGGATAAAATTAACCTGTTTGGAGGATTAAAACAACCATATTAAACATTATATCTCGGACACACCCATTAGTCATTTAATTAAAATTCACCAAATTAAAGCAGTTTCGGGCAATTGCTATTCATTATGATAAACGTTCTGTTAATTTTTTGGGAGCTATTTGTTTAGTTGCTTCTGTTATAATGTTAGTTTAATTTTTTCTCTTTTTTTAATTGATGACATGCCATAAATAATTTTAAAATTTAATTAAGAATTAAGAATTACTATACAATGTATCCAATATTTCTAATAAATATTCAGCTGGATTACGATCTGTATTGGTAGTTTTAGTAATAGCTTCAAAATAGGTTACAGCTTGAGAAGCCGGTCCATAATAAGCCATAGTTCCACCATAATTCATTAATAATAAATCATCAAAACGTTCAAAAGTATCTTTACTTGGTTGGTGAATAGTAGCGATAGTAGTCAAATCATCCAATTGAGTTAATTTTTGTAACAAACGCACAATTTTATCTGCATCAACAGAAGATAATCCAGAAGTAGGTTCATCCAATAATAATACTAATGGCATAGATATTAGTTCATGGGCTAAATTAGCTCTTTTTCTCTCTCCACCACTTAAACCACGAATTCCTGATTCCGATGAACCTATCACAGTATGTAAAAACTTTTCTAATCTAGCTTGTTCAAAACCTAAACTCTGACAAGTTTGTCGAATAATATATTCTCGTATTTGTTGATTTAATTGAGTAAATTGTAATTTTAAACAGTAATTTAAAGATTGATAAACTGTTAATTCTGGAATCATTACATCATCTTGTGGTAAATAACCAAGCCATTCCCTGACCATTTTATAATCTTTATGAATATTGATCGATAGATTATCTTTGATTACAAATACTTGACCATTATTTGGAGTCCGATAACCGTTAATTAAATCTAGTAATATGCTTTTACCACAACCAGCCGGCCCCATAATAGCAGTCATAGTTCCCGGTTTAGCCTGTATATAAATACCATTACAAACTAACTTGCCAGAAATATCGTAATATAGATTAGTGGTTTTAATTCCAATCCTAGGTCTACCTCTGAATAGTTTATCATCTATCCCAATAGGCGTATTACCCAACTTTATTTCTTTAAAACCTTGTTGGACTATTTCTTCCCAGTTATTTTTAGAAAGTCGGCGATTATCTATAAAAGTACCTGATTTAGAACCAAAATCCTGAATAAACAATCTATCTCTGATTCGTTTTAAAACTGCATGTTTTTTAGCAATTCCAGGTACTTCTGTTTCTGTTAAACAAATTGTACAGGTTTGACTACTTCCAATCAAAATTTCAAAATCGCCATTTAAACCAATTGATTTATATTTTTTTAGGTTTTTCATCAGGATAATATGGTAAAAATACAAGAGTGTAACTACTTACCATATTTTTAGTATTATAAATATAACTACATGATATTTATTGATATATAACTAGTTTATGAGTTTTGTAAGTGATTTTATCATGATTACTGAAGTTACACAGAGTTAATTAAAATATATTTAAGATGCAGAGAAAATTGTATTAGTTGCATCTGATAAATAAGAATTAAGAATTAAGAATTAAGATAAAGTGTTATAATCAAAATGTTGGTTTAAAAATTGCGTTGGACTGAAACACATTTACAAAGAGAGGTATTTAAATTGATTAATTATATTAAATCTATGTTTATTACTAGCCTAATCCTAGGACTAATAAACGTATCAGTTATTGCTGATGATGGTTACGAATGTTCTAATGGCAAGAAAATTTGTCGGGAAAAAACCACTGGTATGCCATTAAAAGCATTGCCAAGAGCTTTTCCAACTCTATATGATAATCCAAATGGTAGTAAAATAATACCTAAGAAACCAATCAAGGCATTTCGTCCTCTATATGTTTTTGCTAGACAAGGTATAGATACTTCTGATCCAGATAATCCTAAAGGTTGGTATAAAGTTGGTAAATCTAAAAAAAGAGCTTTTGGTTGGATGCAATCTAAAGATATTATTGAGTGGAAACAAGCATTAATCATGGCTTATACCCATCCAGGTGAAGATGATGAACGGCGTAATCCAGTCTTAATGTTCAATAAATTGCAGGCTTTAAAAGGTATAATTCAATCTCCAGAACGAGAAGCTGAAATTAGTAAAGCTTACGCTAGTTTGGATAAAGAACAGCAAGATCGTTATCCTTCTTTAGTTCTTAGTGAAAGCAAACGATTTGTAGATATTAATGAAAATTTTTATTTTTTACCAATTGTTAACTTTGAAATGTTAGATTTAGAAGGTGAAGATGCTAGATATTTACAAATTGCTGCTGCTATTCCAGAAGCCACTGCTGCTAAACTAGATACCGATTTACGTGGTGATAACAATACTTTAGATAATCCAGAAGTACAAAAAGAAATATTACAAACTACTACCAGTCCAGAAGCAGTAAAACAATTGGGCGTTGATATAGTGTTTGTGATGGATTTGACCGGAAGTATGGAACCTTATCTTCGCATGACGCTTGAGTCTGTGCAGGATATAGCTCGACTTGTCACTAAAGATATTAAGGAAAAAGTTCATTTTGGTTTTGTTGGTTATAGAGATAATCCAGCTATAGTTAGTAATATAGAATTTGCTAGTAAAAATTTTACTAAAAATGGTTTAGTGAACGCTGAACAATTTGTTGATATGATTAGTAAAGTTAGAGTGGCTACTGTTGGTAGTGTGGACTATCAAGAAGAACTATTTGCTGGAGTGGAAACAGGTTTAGCTACTAAATGGAGTGAGAATGCCATACGTTTGATGATACTAGTTGGAGATGCTAGTTCTCATGAACCTGGACATCCACAAAATGTAACTGGTAAAGATGAAAATGTGTTGCGACAAGCTGCTAACGATTCTCAAGTTCATATTATGGCAATTCACCTACAAAATCAAGATACTCATCCAGAAATAGTAGGAGATTTACCTAGAGCTAAGAAACAGTTTATTACATTAACTAAAATTAGTGGTAGTGAAGAATCGGCATTAGTGGAAGTTAATGCTGATAGGGAAGAAGACTTTGCTAAAGCAGTGAAAGCAATAGCAAATATGATAACTTCATTTCTTGGACAGACGTTAGTTGGTAATATAACTACTCCAACTGTTAATAACAAGCAGAATAGCAGTGTGGCTAACAAAGCTGAGAAAGTTACTAAAATGTTATTGGAATCAGCTTTAGTTGAATATAAAGGTAAGGAAGCAGTTCCACCTAAAGATATAATTGCCTGGGCTATTGATAGAGATATGGCTGATCCAGCAATACCAGCTTTAGAAGTGAGGATTTTATTGAGTAAAATTCAATTGGATAGTTTAGTGAGAGTAGTTGGAGAAATTAATATGGCAATGAAAAATGCTGAAACTACCGAAAGAGAATTTTTTGAAGCTTTGCAAAGTGTAGCGGCTGCATCTATTAAAGACCCTAGTAAAATTGGTACTGCAAAGAATTTGAAAGATTCTGGTTTGCTTCCAAGTTTCTTAGACAGCCTACCTTACAAAAGTGAAATAGCTTCTTTAACTGATGAAAGATTTGCTAGTTGGACTACTCAAAAAAGGACTGATTTTTCCCAACGTTTAGAAGCTAAATTGGCTCAATATCGTAGTATTAATGAAGCAGTGGATAAATGGATAGTTTTAGATGAAAGTGATCCAGATAATACAGTTTATCCGTTGCATATAGACTATTTACCTTAATTTATAATTCCAATCGATATTAAGCAGATAGATTACTAACCACCCCTAACCCCTCCTAATTTAGGAGGGAAACTAGTGGTTGCTCCGAGGATAACTGGTAATACTCCCCTCATTAATAATTAACCATTTTTAATTCACAAATTCCCAATTAGATAGATTACAGTAATCCTCATGTTATAATAACAAAAATATATATAACTTTACTTACAGGTAATATTTAAATATGACATGGGAAACAGTTATTGGCCTAGAAATTCATGCTCAATTGGCTACTAAAAGTAAAATTTTTTCTGGAGCAGCAACAACTTATGGTGCAGAACCTAATACTCAAGCTTGTGCCGTGGATTTAGGAATGCCTGGAGTATTACCAGTGATGAACTCAGATGTTGTACGAATGGCAGCTAAATTTGGATTGGCAATTGGGGCTGAAGTTGCACAACGTTCTGTATTTGCTCGTAAAAATTATTTCTATCCTGATTTACCCAAAGGCTATCAAATTAGCCAATTTGAATTACCTGTAGTAAAACAAGGAAAGATACAAATTGAAGTGGATGACGAAGAAATAACCATTGGTATTACTAGAGCCCATTTAGAAGAAGATGCAGGTAAATCTTTACATGAGGATTTTCATGGTCTTACTGGAATTGATCTTAATCGAGCAGGTACTCCTCTATTAGAAATAGTATCAGAACCTGACATGCGATCTCCTAAGGAAGCTATCGCTTATATGAAAAAAATCCATTCATTGGTGCGATATTTGGAAATATGTGATGGAAATATGCAGGAAGGGTCATTTCGATGTGATGCTAATATATCTATACGTCCTAAAGGCCAACAGGAACTTGGTACTAGAACTGAATTGAAAAATTTAAATTCTTTTCGATTTGTAGAACGAGCATTAAACCTTGAAATTGAACGGCAAATTGATGTTTTAGAGAGTGGAAAAACAGTAAGACAAGAAACTCGTCTATATGATTCAGATAAGCATGAAACTCGTCCAATGCGTTCCAAAGAAGAAGCTAATGACTATCGTTATTTTAATGACCCAGATTTATTACCGTTAATCATTGAACCAGAATTTTTAGCACAAATAACAAAAACTTTACCAGAACTACCTGATGTTAAAAAACAACGATTTATTAACCAATATAATTTATCCACTTATGATGCCGAATTTTTAACCAATAGCAGAGAAATGGCTAATTACTTTGAGCAAGTTGTTGAAAAATCCTCTAGTGAAGCAAAAATTTGTGCCAATTGGATAGTAGGTGATTTATCAGCATTTTTAAACAAAAATAATTTGGAGATAACTAGTTCTAAAGTTACTACAGAACAACTTGCTGGTATGTTACAACGAATCACTGATAAAACTATTTCTGGTAAAATTGCTAAAAAAGTATTTGCAGCTATGTGGGATGGTGAAGGTGATGCTGATACTATTATCAGTCAACATGGTTGGAAACAGGTTACTGATAGTGGTGCTATTGAAAAAATAATTGATGAAGTTATTAGCAATAATCCTAAACAGGTAGCAGAATACCAAGCTGGTAAAGATAAAATGTTTGGTTTTTTTGTGGGGCAAGTAATGAAAGCTTCCAAAGGTAAAGCTAATCCTAAACAAGTCAACGAGTTATTAAAACAAAAACTTGCTGTTTGATGAATTAAAATTACATCCATTTTTAAACATAGAGATAATTGAATATGTTACGTTATTCCATTCCTTTGGTAATATGTATTATTTTAGGTGGTTTTTTATATGCTGGCTTAAGTTTAAATCCCCGTGATATTGGTTCTACCAGAATCGATAAACCAGCTCCTAGTTTTTCTCTGCCACAGTTGTTAAATGCTAATAAAACTTTTAGTAATAAAGATTTTCAAAATAAAGTATCACTATTTAATGTATGGGCTTCGTGGTGTGCTACCTGTCGTTACGAACATCCATTATTAATGCAAATGGCTAAACAAGGTTATATAGTTTATGGACTTAATTATAAAGACACTATAGCAGATGCAACTGAAGTATTAACTAAAACTGGTAATCCTTATATTATTAATGCTTTTGATAAAGATGGTAAGGTTGGTATGGAATGGGGAGTAACTGGTACACCGGAAACTTTTGTAGTTGATCAACAAGGAATTGTACGGTATAAATATACTGGCCAATTGACTGTAGATATATTAAAAAAGGATATTCTACCATTAATGCAGAAATTGGAACAAGGCTAATATTTCAAAAAATAGTTATTTTAATTACACACGAGGATTAATAAATGGATTTTTTTTCTAAAACAAATCGTTGGAGTACCTTGAATGGTATCTGGTTTGTTGCACTGTTTGCAATGTCGGCAATTTATCTACGGAAAGAGTTTCAAATTTTTCAAGATTTACAGATCAGTCCATTAATTATTGCTATCGTGCTTGGCATGGTTTATAACAATTTTCTAAAAAAGAATTTCCCAGACTTATGGACACTTGGAATTACCTTCTCTGCTAAATTAATTTTGCGAGGAGCTATTATTCTCTACGGATTTAGGTTAACTTTCCAACAAATATTTGCAGTTGGGCTGCCTGGTTTAATAGTTGATTTTATTATGGTGGTTACAACATTTTTTATTGGTTTATTTGTAGCAATTAAATTTTTCAAATTGGATAAAGAAACTTCTATTTTGACTGCTTCCGGTGCAGCTATTTGTGGGGCAGCAGCCGTACTTGCAACAGAACCAGTTGTTAAAGCAGAAGCCTATAAAAGTGCTATTGCTGTATCAACGGTTGTCTTGTTTGGTACAATTGCAATGTTTATCTATCCAATTTTGTTTAAAGCTGGATTATTGCCACATATGGACTTAGCAACTTATGGAATTTATGTTGGTGCTACCATTCATGAAGTAGCTCATGTTGTTGGTGCTGGAGTTGCTTGTGGTATGGTTTCCTGTGATACTTCTGTCATTATAAAAATGGGCAGAGTTATTATGTTAGTGCCATTTCTGCTAATTCTTGGTTGGTATTTAACTAGAAGTTCAACATCTACTGATAAAGGTGGAGCAAAACTGGTAATACCTTGGTTTGCAGTTGGATTTATTGTGGTTGCAGGATTTAATTCATTGCAATTATTACCAACAGGCGTAGTCAAATCAATTATATTTATTGATGATTTTATGTTAGCTATGGCAATGGCAGCTCTTGGTCTTTCGACAGATTTTTCCAAATTTAAAGAAGTTGGTATGAAGCCGATTTATGCAGCCTTGGTCATGTTTCTATGGTTATTAATTGGTGGTTATTTTATTACGATAGGAATAGTTTCTATGTTCGGCAGTGGTGGCCATGCTTTTATGTAAAGGCCATTGGGTGAACGCAAGGGCGAACACACAGGTTCGCCCCTACTATATTGAAATTGTGTAGGGGCAGACCTGTGTGTCTGCCCAATTGTAGGATTTTAAAGATTGGTGCATATCATTTACCTTTTATATTTGAAAACTCCCAAAGATGAACAAACTATATTTAGGTGATTGCCTAGATGTTTTACGCAATGAACTTGAAATAAAACCAGAATCTGTTGATTTAATCTATATTGATCCACCATTTAATTCTAAACGTAATTACAACGTATTTTTTGATGATAAGGATATTCAAACCCAGCGAGTAGCTTTTGAAGATACTTGGTCATTACACAGTGTTGGTGAATCTTTAACTGAACTGGATACAATACACCATGACAAAATATTGAATTTACTCAATGCTTATCGTGACATAGCTCCTCAAGTATTTCCTTATTTGGTAATGATGACTCTTAGGATTATTGAATTACATAAAGTGTTAAAACCAACTGGTAGTTTTTACTTGCATTGTGATCCAAC
>JASFYV010000044.1:0-12635 GCA_045046925.1 Candidatus Marithrix sp.
GTAACTAGGTCTGTAAGTAGTCTGTATATAAATCAAAAATAGTTGTCTTATTCATAAGTTAATTTTAGCAAAATTTCAACTACTGCGTAACATCAGTTATGATATAAACAAACATTTATTTCATTAATATATAATCATATTATACTAGTTTTGCCATCAGGTTGAGGATTATGCTAAACGGAAAAATATGCCAATAAAAGAAGTGGAAAGATGGTTAGCTCCGATTTTGGCAAATTAGAGCAATTCTTAATTAAATTCAAGAATAATATTGATTGCATTGCTATATTAATCAATAGCTAAGTAATGTTGATTAAAGTACTAGGAAATAGTTCTAAAACATAAATTTAGATCATAATGAAAATTAAATCTAATCAGTTAAAGAATTATCTGGCAACACTTGCACCAATATATTTATTGACTGGCGATGAACTTTTACAGATGAAGGAAGTTACCGTGCAATATCGTTTTAACCAGAGTGATAATTGGATAACGGCATTTATTCAACCTCATTCCAGAGCTCGTTTAAGCGAACTTTTTAAATTTGATATTCTAACCAATATCCAACCAACTAATGATGCACAAATTCGTATTATTCTAAGTGATGACCAAAATGTAGAAACTATTAAAACATCAGAATTATTTGCCATTTATTCAAATAGTTTGGAAGTATCAATTGCCCCAGTTTCTTCAAATTATTCAGTTGGTGACAGCTTAACTTATCAAATAACTGGTGATGTTCCTAATGGAATTGCTCGTTTTGAAGTAATTTTAAAATGCGGTTTTCGATATGATAATATTCATACAGAAGTGAGTAAAAGTAATACTCAGGGCATTGCATTGCTTAATTCTTACCAATGGCCAATTCCCAATAGCAGTTTTTTTGCGGCTTCTGATTGTCATTTAGATTTACACATGAATGATTTACGTGCTAATCGAATTGAAGTTAGCTCAAGCCATTTTGCAATTCAAACAATTGATACAGATGGTGATGGGATTGCTAATGACATTGATCCTGATGATGATATAGCAAAACCAGTATAAAATGATTAAATATTATACTGGTTTTGCTATAATGGTATCTTACAAGCCAAATTAGGGTAGGGTGGTTAGGCTTTATGATGTTGAACAGGTTTACTCGAATAATTTTGATTTTGTTAGTGTTTAAGGTATAATTATTGGTAATTTTTTCAAATTTTAAACAAAAAATATCTGAAATAATCAAAGACAAGGAAATAAATGAATACACCAATCCAAAAAATATTGTTTGGTAGTCCGGGAACAGGTAAAAGTTATCGAGTAGATAAGATTATTTCGTCTGATATGGAAATATATGTTGAGAAAACTCCTGAGAATGTTATTAAAACAGTTTTTCATCCTGAATATACTTATGGGGATTTTGTTGGTAAACTAATGCCTATCAGTAATGAGGATGGCAAAGTTAAATATAGCTATTATGAAGGACATTTTTTAAAAGCTTTAGCACAGGCCTATAAAAATCTTTTGAAACCATCTGACAAAGATGGAGAAGATGTTGTTTTAGTCATTGATGAGATTAACCGTGGTAATTCTGCTGCGATATTTGGAAATATATTTCAATTACTTGATAGAGAAAAAAATGGTTGGTCAAATTATCAAATAAATATTTCTGAAATGGAAATTATTAAATTGTTAGAATTAATTGGAGTAAGTGAATTAGGACAGTTTACTAAGTTCCAGTTAAAACCGAATGATTGGATAGGTAATTTAGAGATATTACCAGAAAAGATTGCACTTCTTCATTTAGATTTGAAAAATAGAACCATCAAAATTCCAAAAAATCTTTCTATCATTGCTACCATGAATACTTCAGATAGTTCTATTTATTATATGGATAGTGCTTTTAAAAGACGTTGGGATTGGGAATTTATCGGTATTGATGGCAAACCTGTGAAAGCAGATGGTATTGCATTTAATAATCGTGAAGAATGGGAAAAATTTGTTAAGCAACTAAATATTTTTATCAAAGGTAAACATAAACACATTCGTGGTATAGAAGATAAACAAGTTGGTTATAGATTCATAAATACACTTGATGATGAACGTATTGCAAAATCAACTATCCAAAACAAGCTGATGTTTTTTATCTGGGATAATGTGTTTAATAGAGATAAAGAACCTCTAATTAAACTCATGAAAAGTACAAATGATAAATTAATTACTTTTGGTGATTTTGCCGAACAAGTTGATATGTTTATTAAAAATATTCAAGAGAAATATTAACATCATGTTGAACTTTAAGGAGCTTAAATTAGATAAACGGATTGATAATAGTACTGATCCGTTTGTTGGCATCCGTAAAAATGCTAATGGAGAACCTGAATTTCGTTTGCCTATTGGGTTTGATAATTTTCCTGAAGATGATTTTAATGAAACTAAACAACTATTTTTTAGGATGTATAGAACTTTCAAAAAATTTGAAAAAGATAACTTAGGAAAGTTTCATACTGAAAAATCAACAGATAGAGATAATATTGAAATTAATGGCAAAGCTTACCAATTCAAAGATAAAGAAGGTAATGATGTTATTTTATATAGTAAAATTAGCGTTATAGAAAATATATTAGAGGCCTATCAAGATTTGGCCTTGGATGTTATTGAACGTAGAATAGGTCGGAATGAGAATATTGATTTTTCAAAAATAGATCGTTACTTACATAAGGCAGTTTATCTTGAAGATGATATTATTTATATTGAGGCAATGGATTTGGCTCGGCAAACATTGCAATATAAAGGGGCAAATATAGTTGAATTGTTTTGCTTTATTGTATCAGAATTACAACAAGAACTTGAGCAAACTAATGATGGACGGGTTAATGAATTAGCAAATAAGTTTAGAGAACAGCATTTAACCCATGATCAATCTTTATTTAATGAGGAAACATTTGAAACTGCTATTTTTTCTCTTAAAGAAATATTAGATGATATTGATAAAATAACAGCCTATAAGGATGATGATTATTGGAGATTATATGAAGCTATAGAAACCTTTCTTTATGGTGAGTTGGATATGGAAAATACTCATGAAGATGGTATTTTTTGGGGAATTAATTGCTTTTGGCCAATTTGGGAGGATATGTGTAATACTTATGCTTTTAAAACCTTTAAAGATGTTGTTTATGCAGATACTAATGTTGTTGTTAATGGAAAAAGAGTAGCTAATAATAGTACTCCTGATAGACATCAAATCTTTTGTAAAGAAGATTTTAAAAATGAAAAAAATCCATTTTTTGTAGAGTTTCAAGGAGAAAAAAGGTGGATGAGGCCTGATTTTATACGTATTAATGATAAAAAGATTATTGGAAATAAAATTATTATTAAAAAGGAAGAAACAAGAATTTCGGGAAAAATAAATATTATTGTTAATTTATCAGATAAAGAAGCTGAAAAAACATTTAAAACCTTTATCAGTAAACTTAAACAACATACAAATAATAGAACCAAAAAATATAGTAAATCTGAGTATAAGTTTACTAATTATTCATCTAAACTATTGAATGATGAAATTGAATATATAGAAAGGGGTAGAATAAAAACAGTTTTAATTTTAGACTGGAAATATCATGATGCTAATTCATGCAAATCTTATAATAAAAAAATACAACGAGATATAATTAAACAACTTTCTTATGAATTTGCACTACAACAAAGTTATCCAGATTTTTTTATAGAAAGCCAATTTGTTATTCCGTATTTTTATCCATCTATCTATGATGATATTGGTGATTTTATAGAAGATAAATTATTAGTTGATAACTTAAAAAATAATGGAATAAAAGTTTTCCAAGCTAATTTTATGAAAATACAACAAATCTATCTAGCTGAATTATGATTCAAGAACAAACTGAAGTAGAAAGTAGTTTAGTTCCTTACTTATCTTTTGATAAAGAAACAGCTTCTAGTATTAATGAAAACCTTATAACACCAAGAGTCAAAAAGTTTTTTCAAGCCAGACAAATAGACAAGTATCATCCTATTAATGCAGAAAAATATATATCTGATTTAGATTTTAAAACAGTTGATTTCAAATATCTTTATGAGAATATTTTAGTAGGAATAAAAAAAGAAGCTGGAAAAATAGTTCATGAAGTAAAATATTGCGTTACTTTAGATGAAGAAACTACAAAAGAAACCTGCAAACAAACCAATATTAAATATTCTGAAATTCTACTTAACAAAAAACCTATATTTTACTTTATCTATTTTGATTTCAAAGAAATTATGAATTTCGTAAGACGATAAACATGTTATATCCTATCTTGACAACCAATAAATTACCATTCATAATCAACAATAGCATTTAGCTAGGGAAACATACCTCCAAAAGGTGGTAACCATAAATTGCTATCATCTAAAAGTTTAATAAAAAACAATCTCAAATCAGAAAATTTTTCAATTAATATACCATCATAAATATGCAAGTTACGAAAAAAACTCATTTACAAGCTAGTTTACAAAACTCTATTTTTACCATTCTACTATTTGTAGTAGTTGGATTAATCGCTTGGTTAAGCAATCAATATGAACTAACATCCGATTGGACGCTAAATAACCGACATAGTTTATCGGAGACTAGCCAAAAACTATTACAAACTTTTACCGATCCTATTACTATTACTGTTTATGTTGATAATGATAATAATCTACGGCGTTCCATTAAGGATTTGATAGAACGTTATCAACAACATAAAACTGATATTAAATTACGGTTTGTTGATCCTTTTGCAGTTCCTGGAGAAGTAAGAGAACGAGGTATAAAAGTTAATGGCGAATTAATCATTGACTACAAAAAACGCTCTGAACATGTGCAAGATGTAACTGAACAAAATATCACCTCAGCTTTGCAACGAGTGGCACGTACCGAAGAACGACTGATTGTGTTTTTAGAAGGCCATGGAGAACGTACAGTTAATAATACTTCTGACCATGATTTAAGTCAGTGGGCCAATTTACTAACTAACTCAGGTTTCAAAGTACAACCATTAAACTTTGGCCAAATGGTAGCCATACCTGCCAATACCAGTGTGTTAGTCATTCCTAGTCCACGCCGTAACTTATTACCAACCGAAATAAATTTAATCACTAATTACGTGGATAATGGTGGAAGTTTGCTATGGTTACTTGATCCTACCGTACCTCTGCAAGGCTTAGAAACATTAGCTACTAAATTCGGTTTAACAGTACAGCCAGGAATGATTGTCGATCCGATTAGCCGTTTTTTAGGAGTTAATAATCCAGCTATAGTCTCGGTAACAACCACTGGATATAATACTAATCATCCAATTACTAATGGATTTGAAGATTATCTAACTTTATTTCCTCAAGCTAGTGGTTTAATAGTAGAACCTCCTGAAAATTGGGTAGAAATTCCTCTATTAACTAGTCATCCTCAAGCCTGGTCAGAAACTGGTGATATGGAAGGTACAGTTGAATATAACCAAGAAACTGATATTAATGGCCCATTGAACATTGCATTTGCATTAATTCATGAAGATTTAGAACATGATGAAGAACCTTATGAAGATGAGCATGGCAATGAAATTGACAATCCAGAAGAAGAGACTGCCGAAATAGATATTACAAAAGATATACCAGCAGAAGAGATTGAAAACTCTCGAGAACAACGAGTTGTGATTGTGGGAGATGGTGATTTCTTATCAAATGCCTTTTTACAATATGGAGGTAACGTTGATTTAGGCATAAAAGTTATGAACTGGTTAGCAGAAGATGATATTTTTATCAATGTTCCCATTAAAACAGCTATTGATTTAAGTTTAGATTTATCACCTAACACTGCTATTTTCTTAGGGGTTTTTTTTCTATTTATCTTGCCAATAACTTTGATTAGTATTGGTATAATTATTTGGCTAAAACGGAGGAAAGCTTAATGCGTAAGCGTTGGTTAATTAATATTATTTTATTAGGATTGATAATTGCGTTGGGACTATTCGTATTTTATACTTTAGAGCAAAATAAGCCAGTTGAAAAACCTACATTGACTGATTTAAAACCTGCAACAGTGCAAAGTATCCATATTGAACGTTCAGGTAAACAGTCGATAACTTTATTAAAAAAAACAACTGGCTCTTGGCAGATTACCGCTCCATTTGAATTAACTGCTAATAAATTTCAGGCAGAAAATTTGTTACAAATACTATCGTTACGTGATTATACTAAAATTGCCAGTTCTAATTTAGCAGAGTTTAAACTTGATACACCAGCAGTAACTATAAAGTTTGATCAACTTACAGTGACATTTGGAGATTTGTCACCACTTAATTATCAACGTTATATACAAATAAATGATGATGTTTATTTAACCAGAGATACTTGGTATTATTATCTAACTGGTGATGCTTTAGCTTTTGCTAGTTTAAGTTTATTGGGTAATGAACCAAAAATAACTGAATTAGAAATGCCAAATTATCATTTAAAATTACAAGATACTAAATGGGTTTTAAAATCTACAGCTATTTCTGAAAAGATTGATACTAGTACTGATGCCTTAGGTGCGGTGATTGATAATTGGCAACATGCTTCTGCTTATGATATAAAATCTTATGACGATGATACTACTGATAAAGAGCAAATCAAAGTAACTTTACTTGGTCAATCGCAACCGATAAATTTTATTATAGTATCTAAAGCTCCAGATTTAATATTAGTTAGAGCAGAAAAAAATGTGCAGTATCAACTATCTGGAACTCAATATGATAAATTGCTCCAGTTACCAATTAAAATAGATATTAAAAATAAGGAAAATTAAAGATTAATTATTGAAGTTACGCAGAAGGCTACTTCCCACGCCTTTATTTAAAGAGTGGGGTAAGCAACTGTTTCCCTCCTAAGTTAGGGGAGGTTAGTAATTGCGTAATATCAGTTAATTAGGCTAATTATTATGATAAAAGTAAAGAACTGGTTTATCAAAACAATTAATTCAACTCTTGGACAAAAGATGATTATGTCTCTTACCGGGTTGTTTTTAATCTCATTTTTGGCAATTCATTTGATTGGTAATTTAATGTTATTTAAGGAGGATGGCGGAGCAGCATTTAATGCCTATGCTAATTTCATGTCCACTTCTAGTCTCATAAAATTAGTTGAAATGGTTTTAGTTTTAGGATTTGGATTGCATATTTATACAGCTTGGCGATTGACTAAGTATAATAAACAAATTCGTCCCCAAGCTTATGCTTATAGTCGTCCTGATGTTAATAGTTCTTGGATTGCTCGCAATATGGGTTTTGTGGGTTCAATAGTATTGATTTTTTTGTTAATCCATCTATATAATTTTTGGTTTAAATATAAATTTATGGCTGGTATGCCGATGATTGCTACTGGTGAGTATAAAGACTTATATTTATTTTTGAAAATTACTTTTATTGAAGAATGGTGGATTTCTGTTTTTTATATAGTAGCAATGATATTTTTTGGTTTGCACTTAGCTCATGGTTTTGAAAGCTCATTGCAAACTTTAGGTTTATATCATAAAAAATATACTCCTATGCTTAAAAAGGTAGGGTTATTATTTGCTATTATAGTTCCAGCCAGTTTTGCGGTTATGCCACTTTATTTTTTGAGCCAGTTTTTTCTAGGTAATTAATTTAACTAAAGTATAGTACTATTTAAATTGAAAGGTTGTATTTTTGATGTTATACTATTGTAATTATGGCAAAAATATATAGATTTTCGTGAATGCGTTGTGCAAAATGTTCTTGCTGGTATGGCCGATTAGTATCTTCAAAATTAGCTCGAATTCACTTGGTGGCCTGGCATTGTGAAAAAGGTGATTTATCCACACAGAACCGTGGTCGCTATAACTTTCTGATAAAGAGCTTCTTAATAAAAACCAATAATGACAGTAGCTTAAATGAGATTGCTAAGAACTTTAATCTGTCTATACAATTTGGTATAGGTTACACTTAATATTACTCGTAAAATACAATTTATGCCGAAAGAGATGAAGAGTGCTAAATACCTCTTGGAAATTAATAAAACCCCAGTTGAGAACAGAGTTTATTTGGATAAAAGTGGAATTGACTCTACATAAAGATTATGGCAAAGCGAGGAGAGCAATTGTGAGTAAATATAAGCGTGTTAGCATGATTGCGGCATAATGTAAAAAGGCAATTTTGTGTCTTTCACAGAACAGTGCAAAATTACGCTTGGGTTTCTCTCCTACCCGAATTAACACCAGGGAAAGTGGTGATATATGGACAACATAAAGCAAACTCAGGAGCTTATAGAATAGGTGTAAAATACTGTTCCTTCCACCATACTCTCCAGACCTAAATAGGAAATTACTGGGTCACAGATCAAGAAGGTGAAAAATACTTGCGAGGACTTCAATAAGGCGATAGACTTGGCCTTTCAAAAAGATTATTGAATTTAAATAGTAATTATAGTCTAACAAGTAGGTAATTACCCTTTTTTAGATGATTACAAAAATTTAAATATTAATCACTATTCAATTAGAGCAAAATAAGTTTGTAGTATTTTCCGTTTGTATACCTTCCTGATCCATTCTTAAGCTAGAAGGGGAACAAGGGGTGGTTGGTCTTTATTAAATAGGGAAATTCTATAACTAACTCTTTAATGCTCTTATCCTTAAAATAAAACTCAAAACTATTTAATCACTCTTAGTTCTGCATCATAAAATATTTGACAAATTATTTATCTAACTGTTAATATACTAGCTGATTAAAATTTGGTCAAAAAATCATTGAGTTAAATAGATAGTTAAATTTTTTACTTATTAATTTACTGATTAGTTTTTTATATTTAATAAATTAGGAGAAAATATGAGATTAATTTTGCTTATTTGTTGTTCTGTAATTCTTACTGTTAATTTGCAAGCGGCTGATCGTAGTAGTGAAATGATTCAAGCAATTCCAGCGAATGCTAATGTGGATCAGGCAAAAGTTGAATTAGGTAAAAAGTTATTTTTTGAACCT
Organism: Candidatus Marithrix sp.; assembly: GCA_045046925.1. GTDB lineage: Bacteria > Pseudomonadota > Gammaproteobacteria > Beggiatoales > Beggiatoaceae > DRQV01. The sequence continues at coordinate 8,991 of JASFYV010000044.1, forward strand.
AGATTATCAAAATCTGGTTTTTTAAGTTGTAATTCTTGTCATAATTTATCAACTGGCGGAGCTGATAATTTACCAAGTTCCATTGGACATAAATGGCAATTAGGCCCTATCAATTCTCCTACTGTATTGAATGCTAAGTTCAATTTAGCTCAATTTTGGGATGGGCGGGCTAAAGATTTAAAAGAACAAGCAGGTGGCCCAATTGCAAATCCTGGTGAAATGGCCTCAACTCATGAATTAGCTATAAAAGTATTGCTGTCAATTCCTGAATATGTTAGCTTATTCAAAGCAGTATATGGAGTTGATACTATAAGTATTGATCAAATTACTGATGCAATTGCCGTATTTGAAGAAACTTTGGTTACTCCAAATTCAAAATTTGACAAATGGTTACAAGGTGATGATAACGCTATTTCTACCCAAGAAAAAGCAGGTTACGACTTATTTAAAACTAAAGGTTGTATAACTTGTCATAATGGTGTAGGAGTTGGTGGTGGTTCTTATCAAAAATTTGGAGTGGTAAAACCTTATCCAGATACTAAAACTTTAGGTAGATATGGTGTAACCAAACAGGAACAAGATAAATACTTTTTTAAAGTTCCACTATTGAGAAATATTGAACTGACTGCTCCTTATTTCCATGATGCAAGTACTTGGGATTTAGCAGAAGCTGTAAATGTAATGGCTGAATACCAGTTAGGAATAAAATTATCTGCAGAAGAAAACCAAAATATTGTAGCTTTCTTGAAGACTTTAACTGGAGAACAACCTTCAATTACTTATCCAATATTACCACCTTCTACTAAAAACACACCAAAACCAGATCGAAATTAGTTTTTTTAGTTCCCAACATTTTTGTTGGGAATTTTTTAAGTATAATTCCTAAATAAATTCGTACGCTCATTACATTCATACATGAAGCTCGTAAATAAATATTAGGAGCAATTTGCAATAAGCCAAAACATATTTTATACTGGTTAAATTTTCAGTTTCCCAATTATTATCAGTTTATTATTGAGGATTATTTTCTTGAGTGATATTCCATTAACTATATTATTTGGTATATTATTTTTATTAATTTTGGCTTCCGGATTTTTTTCAGCTTCTGAAACAAGCATGATGGCAATTAATCGCTATCGATTACGTCATTTAGTAGCTAAAAAACATCGTGGAGCTACCCGAGTTAATCAACTATTAAAACATCCAGATAGATTAATTGGAGTAATTTTATTAGGTAATAATTTTGTAAATATTTTAGCATCATCAATTGCAACCGTCATTGCCATTGATTTATTAGGTGAAGCTGGGATCGCAGTAGCCGCTACTTCGCTAACAATAGTAATTTTAATCTTTAGTGAAGTAACTCCTAAAACAGTCGCTGCCTTGCATCCAGAAAAAATAGCATATCCAGCTTCACTTATAATCAGACCATTATTAAAATTATTCTATCCACTAGTTTGGATTTTAAACTATGCCTCTAACAATATCTTGAAATTGATAGGTATTTCTGAATCTAATCCTGATAATCAACGTTTAAATACAGAAGAATTGCGTACTGTAGTACATGAAGCTGGCGGGTTAATTCCTAAACGTCATCAACAGATGTTATTAGGAATTTTGGACTTAGAGAAGGTCACAGTAGAAGACATCATGATACCACGCAATGAAGTAATAGGTATTGATTTAGATGAACATATTGACGTGATTACCGAACAGTTATCTGCTTGCCAACACACCAGAGTACCAATATACAGAGAGAACATAGATAATGTAGTGGGAATAGTACATTTACGAAAATTATTACCATTATTTAAGCATAATGAATTTACCAAAGATGCTTTAAAAGAATATGCTCGAGAACTTTATTTTGTACCAGAAGGTACTTCTTTGAACACTCAATTGTTGAATTTTCAAAGACATAAACGGCGTATCGGGCTAGTAGTTAATGAATATGGTGATATTCAAGGTTTAGTAACTCTGGAAGATATTTTAGAAGAAATTGTGGGAGAATTTACCACTAATCCAGATTCTCTTAGCTTGGATATTTATCCTCAAGATGATAATAGTTTCTTAGTGGATGGTAGTATTACAGTTCGAGAATTAAATCGAGTAATGCAGTGGGATTTAGCAATTGATGGTCCTAAAACCTTGAATGGTTTAATTTTGGATCATTTAGAAGCTATTCCAGAATCTGGCACTAGCTTGGTACTAACCAACCATCCAATGGAAATTGTACAAATGGCTAATAATGCTGTAAAAATGGTACGAATTTTACCCAAGGTATAATATATGGAACTTGTTTGTCCGGCTGGCAATTTACCTTCTTTGAAAGCTGCGGTTGATAACGGTGCTGATGCGGTTTATATTGGTTTTCGTGATGATACTAATGCAAGGCATTTTGCTGGTTTAAATTTTACTGTTGCCAAGATGGAACAAGGTATTCGTTATGCTCGTGAACGTAATGTACGGGTTTTTATAGCAATTAATACCTATCCACAGCCAAAAGGTTGGTCACGTTGGCAAGAAGCTGTTGATCATGCAGCTGATTTAGGAATAGATGCTCTTATTCTGGCTGATTTAGGAGTATTGGATTATGCCACTAATAAATGGCCTGATTTACCACTGCATTTATCCGTACAAGGTTCAGCTACTAATTATGAATCCATTAGTTTTTATCATCGACATTTTGGCATTCGACGAGTAGTGTTGCCCAGAGTTTTATCCTTACCACAAGTACAACGGGTAGTAGAAAATAGCCCAGTAGCAGTGGAAGTATTTGGTTTTGGTAGTTTATGCGTAATGGTAGAAGGTCGTTGTTTATTGTCCTCTTATGTGACTGGTGATTCGCCAAATACTTTTGGAGCTTGTTCACCAGCTCATGCAGTAGAATGGAAAGAAACTCCGCAAGGTCTAGAAACTCATTTAGGTAATGTGTTGATTGATCGCCGAGGAGAAAATGAAAATGCCGGTTACCCAACTTTATGTAAGGGTAGATTTAAGGTTGGAAAAGAGACTTTTTATGCGATTGAAGAACCTACTAGTTTAAATACTTTGGAAATGTTGCCTCAATTACAAGCTGCTGGTATTTCGGCAATTAAAATTGAAGGTAGACAACGCAGCCCAGCTTATGTTGCTCAAGTCACTAAAGTTTGGCGGGCTGCAATGGATGCTTGTGAACAAAATCCAACTACTTATAAAGCTAAGGATGATTGGTTATTTGAATTAGGTAAAGTATCAGAAGGTACTCAAACTACTCTTGGAGCTTATCATCGTCCTTGGCAGTGAGAGAATATTAATTTATGATATTTAATTTTGATAAGCTCCAGCTTAAAAGCAGCTAAAGTTAAGTTTGGTCGGTTTCATTTCATTGCACCGCATAGGCATCAACTTAAGGAAAATATTGTCGTATTTGGTTCAATATTATCAGTATTTAGAGTAAAATATCAGGTATCCAAAATCAATGAGTTAGATTATTGGGGAACAAATCTAATGAATATCAACATAATCAAATCGTATTGAGTTTAACAATGATGCTTTTCGTATTTTAAATTTATCTGATTATAACGGATTCTGTTGATAAAAAAGATTGATACTAGTAGAAGTTGCCAATAAAATATGGGATAATAAATCATAACATTTCCATTC
>JASFYV010000045.1:0-14665 GCA_045046925.1 Candidatus Marithrix sp.
TATAAGAAAACGAGGAAACCCGGAATTCCTAAAGATGTAAAACATCCTCGTGGTGGGCAAAATGGTAAGGGCAAAACCCTAGTATCCAACCCAGATCATCTTGATAATGCCAAATATCAAAAATGCAAACTTCGGCTGTGCAGATGCACTTGATATTCACTTATCTGCCATCTTATTCACCGAATCTTAATTTGATTGAAAGACTTTGGAAATTTGTTAAAAAAATGTTTATACTCAATATATTATTCCGAATTTGATGCTTTTAAAATGGCTATTTCTGATTGCTTGGTTCAAACACATACTACTTATAAGGAAGAATTGGATTCTTTGCTCACTTTAAAATTTCAATCTTTTAAAGATGTCAAAAAAGTTTAAGTTGTGAACGTGTGAAGTATAACTAGTTTAAAAATCAGTGCTTATCGTTTATTGAAAGCAATTCGAGGGCATCGAAGAGAATAACTTGCACTGGGTTAAAGATGTAATTCTCAATGAAGATAATTGTCATATTGCTAAACCTGAACAGGCAACATTGGGTGTTTATCCGTAACTTTGGTTTTAATCTTCTTATCATGGAGGGTTTTAAGTCTATCACTGATGCAATGGCAGAGATGGAAGGGAAAATAGATAAACTTTGGTGTCAATAACACTGTTAAAAATATCTTTAATTTCAGTTGATTATTTAATTATGAAAATTATTTATAACCTTTAATTAATTGTTATATTTAATATATTTTAACTTTGAACCAGCCCTCGGGATTAGGGGAGGTTGTATTATAACTAAATTATGAAATCTATATGCAGTCTGCGTAACTTTAGTTAATAAAAAAACTAGTCTTACAAATTGAATTTTTTAGTATTAAACATATAATAATTCTTATAATTAATGATACATAAAAATCTAACTGATTATGTGACATTAATTTTATTAAAAAATTTTCATATAACATTGTTAACGTGTAAATCAACAAAAATTTCAATATATTATAGTGTTTTCTGAAAAATAATACTATAATAAATACTGTAACTTAAATTAGGAATATAATTATGCGATTATCATATACAGCACTCATTTTGGTATGTGGCATTACTGCTACTCTTGAAGCTAATTCTACTGAGATATCTTATTTAACAACTGCTCAAATTAATAATGCTAATTATCTGGATGGTTTTGAAGCAGTTAAATTTCGTAAACGTGGTGAAGATGATGCACCAGCAAGCTTGTGGGAATTTGACGTATCTAGCCCTAATGATTTTTGTTATAAGTCTACAGATAAAGTAGTTTTATGGCGACCTGATGCTGGGAAAAGAGGAGAGGAATTACAAATGGTTAAAATCGATTCTGAACAAGAATATTCTATATCCTGGCCTACTAAAAGATATACTATGGCTTGGCCTTCTTCAATATCATTGATTGATGGCGAATATTTAGTCGGAATTGGTAATCCCACCAATAAAGTAAACTTACACCAGATACCAGTTGGGGTTGATAATGTTCAGCAGTGGATGGAAAAACATGGTTGTATTCAGCAAGTAGAAATGCTTAAAGAAATGAAAAATAGTTTTCCAACTGGAATATAGTAATTCTTAATTATGAATGCTTAATTCTTATAGTTTATGTTTGATAAATTTCATCATAAGGTAAGTATAGCATTCTAAAATATAGTAAAAGCTAACCACCCCTCGTTAATTTCCTAGATTGGGAGAAAATGGGGGATGTATGGTCAGTTAATACATCAATATAAATCTGCATTTATTATAAATCATTCCCAACTGTAACAATACAAAAAACTTGAATACCTTGTCCACATCCAAAAGCTGTTAATTCCTCACCACTGGTAGCAGTTATACCGATATTTTGTGTTTGTAAACCAAGTAATTCGCTAATATTTTGCTTCATTTCCATAATTTTAGGAGTAATCTTAGGAACTTTACATTCAATACTAAAAGATACATGACAAACTTGCCAATCTTGTAAATATTTAAGGGCTTCTTTTACATACATACTGCTATCAGTAATACCTTCAGCACATAAATCATCACTAATTTTGCCTAAAATATTTACTCCAGTAACTCCAGAAATGCCATTACATAAAGCATGTAATATTACATCGGCATCACTATTACCTTGTAAAGATAATTTATCTTCAAATTCCACTCCACCAAGTATAAGTGGTTTAGTTATATCAGTTTGAAAACGATGGCTATCTTGGCCTAATCCTACTCGCATTGTTGTTCTCGTAAATATAATTCAGCTAAAGTTAAATCTTGAGGATGGGTTATTTTTATATTATCTGCATGGCCAGTAATCAATAAAGGTTTTAATCCTTGTTTTTCTATAGCTTGAGCTTCATCTGTGACTAAATCATTGTTATTCAGCACAGTTTGTAAAGCGTTGAATAATAATTCTAATCGAAACATTTGTGGAGTTAAAGCATGCCATAAACCTTCTCGTTCAACGGTTTCTACGATCTCAGTTGCGGAATTACTCCGTTTCATAGTATCACGTACTGGCAATGCCAATAAACCGCCAACTGGATGATTAGCTAATTTAGTTATCAAAGTTTCAATATCAGCTTGTCGGACACAAGGACGAGCGGCATCGTGAACTAATACCCAATCATTTGGTTGTGCATGTTGTTGTAATACTTGCAAACCATTTAATACTGAATGACAGCGTTCTTTGCCTCCATCAGCACGTATTATTGGCATTGGTAAATTCAATTTATCCCAATAATTATCATGATCAGCTATACAAACTACAATCCCAGCGATAATTGGTAAATTAAAACGTTCCAAAGTATGTTGTAAAATAGTTTTTTCTTGTAATTGTAAATATTGTTTAGGACAGACACTACCCATACGAGAACCAATACCAGCCGCTGGTATAATTACCCAATATTTATTCGATAATTTGATAAAATACCTCTCCTTGTTTAATCATACCTAATTCTTCTCTAGCATATCTTTCAATAGTTAATAAGCCTTGTTTAAGTTCAATTATTTCTGCTTCTATTTCTTCATTATGAGTTTTAAGAATATTATTTTTTTGCCGTTGTAATTCTAAGGTTTGTTGTAATGCAGCATATTCTTTATAACCACCTTTACCATACCAAATATTGTATTGTAAACTTATTATTAATGACATGAGAACTAATATTCTTAGCATTATTTAACTGAAGTTAAGGAAATTAATTAGGGTAACCACAAGGAATTACCCCTACAAATAATCACGTTATGTAGGGGCAATCCTTTATGGTTGTCCTTAATGGCCGCATAACTTATTTAATTGAAATTCCTGCCATATCTGCAAATTTAGCTTGGATTCCCCATCCACCAAAATTTTCTGAAACAGCTATCCAAAGCTCGTTATTACCTTTTTTTAATGGTAAATATAATTCGTCAAAATAACCAATTGTTCCTAAAAAGCGATAATCTCTGGAACGATAGGTATTATCCCCACTATAAATTAACTGATCGTTGAGATATACTTTGGCTCGATCACTAAATCCAAATTTAAGTGGCTTAACTTGTTCAAACTCAGAAACAATAGTTACCTTTGCAAAAGCAGAATTTTTTACTTTTTCATGGGTTTGAACTTTAGCTAAATTTATTATACCGGAATAATCTGCAACCAACGGATTCCAAGTTAGATTTTGCTTGTCAACATTAGTAAGATAATTTTTTAATGACTTTTCAGCAAAGCTATTTGAAACTGACCATGACATGATAGAACCTTTTGGAGTTACTAGTTTTTCTTTCAACGACAACTTGCTTTCAGCAGTATAACTAAAATTAGCAAAATGGGCAGGAGTTCCAGGCCCAACAACTATTCCAAATTTACCAGATTTTACTTCATGTTTTAAATCATGGATAGATAAAGCTGGACTTTCCATATCATCAATATACACTTCAGCCTGTTTTCCAGAAATAATTAATTTAATATGCACCCACTTATCAAATGAATGTTTAACTGCTGTAGAATGTCCTGCTCCATAATAGAGTTGCCAAGCTGACGAACCATTAAAAATTGGAGTATATTGAATAGAATCAGGATTACCAGACTGATGTGAACGTATATAGAAATGTTCATGATTTTCTAAATCTTGTAATCGCCATACCACACCCATAAAACCTCTTTTTTCACTAAAAGCAACATCATATTCAATAGTTCCATCCATTAATTGAACATCTTTAGCAATTGCAAAACCTTGTGGTAAAAAGAGGCTTTCTTTACCTAAATAAGTTTCTAACTTGCTTGTTTTAGAAGTAATTTCCCAGTTATCAGAATCAAATGGGATACTTTGTTGTGAATAACAGTTACTCGTCATTAAAAATGCTAATACTAAAAATATTGTTTTCATTGTCTCCTTAGATGTAGAGACAAGGCATGCCTTGTCTCTACGTTATAAGATAATTTACTTTTCAATAATACTATCTAAATCTAAAATAAAAGTTGGTACTGTACCATATAGGTCAATTTCATATGTTGTTCCTGCAAATTCTACACACGGAACATGAAATTTACCATTTGCAAAGAGAGATTTACAAGAATCAGCTGATTTACTGAAAGTAAAGTCTTCTCCAGTAGCATTTATTTCCAAACCGTCTAAATCTTCAAGTCTGGCTTGTACACCCCAACTAGCAAATAATCCAGTAACAGCAAATGTTAAATCATTTTCACCTTTTTCTAATGGTAAATATAATTCATTTGAATAACGCATCAAACCCATAAAACGATAATCTCTAGAGGCAAAAGAGTTATTTTCACTGTAAATTAACTTACCATTAAAATATACTTTAACTAAATCAGTAAATCCAAATTGCAATTTCTTAACTTGCTCTTTATCAGAAACAATAGTAGTACGAGCAAAAACAGTATCTACTCCTGGATTTTTATTAGGTGGATCAGACTTGATAACGCTAGTTTTAGCCAGATTCATAATTCCAGTTGTAGAATCAGCAGTCCATTCTACCCAACCTTTCCCATCACCAGCAGACAAAGTCATTTTACTATCTAATTCAAGTGCTTCAAATGGTTCTGAAACAGCCCAAGATGTAATAGTTCCAACTGGAGCTGGTTGTGATTCCGGTGGATTTTTTATAGTTGGATTATCTTCAATGGTATATTCAAAATTAGCATAATGTGCAGTTGCAGGAGCAGATGGATCTGATTTTAAACCAATTTTACCTGCTTTAATCTCACGTTGTAATTCTGAAGTCAATACTGGAGTTTCCATATCCATGGCATACACTTCAGCATATTTATCAGATACTACAATTTTGAAATGTGTCCATTCATCATATACATATTGAATTGGAGCGAAATGGCCTTCCCAATATAATTCCCAACTTGACCAATGGTTATATACTGGAACTAATTGTGCTGCATCAGGTTCTCCATCCATACGATGAGGACGAGTATAAAACTTTTCATAGTTAGCTTCATCCTGCAAACGGAATACAGAACCAATGAAACCTTTATTTTCTTTAAAAAACTCAGATTCAAAAAAAACATCAAATTCTATTGTACCATTGATGAACTCCACGTCTAACATAGCCAATCCACCATTTAAGGATAAAGCTTGTTGTCCCATATATTCTTCTACTACAGCTTCTCTTGCATCAAATTCCCATTGGTCAGAATCAAATGGAACTATTTCAGCAAAGCAATAACTACTAACCAGAATCGGCAATGTAGCTATCAAACTATTTTTCAAGTATTTTTTCATATATTATCTTTCCTAATGGTTATAAACATATTAAAATACAACTAAGTATCGAAACATAAGAATCCAAATTGTAGAGACAAGGCATGCCTTGTCTTTACGTTATAATAATTTATGCTTCAGTACTTAAATAACATTTTCCGATTTAGTGAAGATCACTCCCATTATTCCTCTCTTAGATTAGAAAGGAATATAGGAGTTATACAAACGGGAAATGCTATATACTACTTCTATTCAGCAACTGATACTAATTCAATTGCTTCTTCAGTACACACTTTAGTTCCGTCATCGACAAGCTTGTAACAAATATCAATATTATATGTACCTTCTGCTACATTATTGTTGTAGATTGGGATAAATAAAGCACTCTGCATAGGAATAGTGGTATAAACAGGAGGACTATCCTTATCAGCTATACCCACAATTTCTCCTTGACTATTCAAACCTAAATAACTTGGCTCAGCATCACCATTTTTCAAATAACTAGCAACTACTGATATTTCAACCATTTTACCCAAATGAATCGGTTTAGGTCTAATTTGACTAGATATTTCAGATTTATCAGTGGTTTTAACATTTGCTTTTTTGCTAAAGACAGGTCTGCCAGTAGAAACACCGCCAGTAAATACAGCACCGTCTTTAGTAGCATTGCCTAATAATTTTAGCTTCTTATTGCTAACCTCAATTACTCCATTTTCTTCTACATATTGTTGGTAAAGACCTAACATTTCACCAAACTTTTCTGGTTTTGATTCAGAAAGATCGTTAAGTTCAAATGGATCATTGGCTAAATTAAACATATAGAAGGAATCATCATTACGCTGTTGGGATAATTTCCAAACTCCTTGGCGTAACCCTTTAACTCCATCAAGCTCCCAACCAATTGCACGATTAGCATCACAATATAAGTAACCATCAAAGATACCACCCATGGATACACCTTGCATTGGTGCATTTGCCTCACCATTGAAAGTAGTAGGATAAGTAATCTCAGCCATATCTAAAATAGTTGGTGCAAAGTCCATAATTGAGTGCATACAATCATATTTAACACCGGATACTTTAGACTGGGGATAGCTGATAAAACCAGCAGTATGAATTCCACCTTCAAAAGTTGCACCTTTATGATTATTAAATGGAGTATTGGAAACTTGTGACCAACCTAAGCCAAAACCAATATAGGAACCAGAATTACCCATATTTTCATAGTCTGAATTATTAGTAAAAGCTTCAGCTCTATATGCTTGAGCAGCAGGATTACCAGTAATTGTAAAAGCTCCGCCATTATCAGAAGCAACTAAAAATACAGTATTTTCATACTCACCAATATCTTTCAAATGAATAACTAAACGACCAATTTCATCATCTAAAATTTCGGTCATAGCTGCATATACAGCCATTGATTTAGCTTCACTTTTTTGTTCTTCAGCAGTTAAATCATCCCAAGCTTTCACACCTTTCCATCTTGGTGGTATTTCAGCATCTTTAGCCACAATATTTAATTCTTTTAACTTGGTAAATCGATTAGCCCGTAAAACATCCCAACCTTGAGCATAGGTATCGAGATATTTGGCAATCATATCTTCTGGAGCTTGTAATGGAAAATGGGTAGAAATATGGGAAACATTTAAATAAAATGGCTGTTCAGCATCAGCACGTTTATCTAACATTTCAATTGCTTTATCAGTATATAAAGTTGCTGAATAGGAATTGGCTGGAAATTCAGTTATTTCTTTGCCATTCTGATTATAAGGGCTAGTACGACCTAAATTTTCATAGAAGGAAGGTGGTTGACTGGTAAGTAGTTGACCATTTTCATCAGAGATAAAATGTACATCACCACCGGGTAATAATACATAAGTTTCAGTAAAACCTCTGTCATGAGCTTGTAAACCTGGTTCTTCACCCATATCCCATTTACCAACCATCATAGTATGATAGCCATTGTCTTGCAATACTTCTGGGAATATTAGAGTGTCAGTTGGTAATACTCCTTCGTAACCTGGTTGGCCTCTCTGCTCATCACGCATAAAACCAGCCATATTACCGATACCAACTTGGTGATTATCCTTACCAGTAAATAATAAAGCTCTAGAAGGAGTTGAGGTAGCAGCAGCATAAAAATTAGTAAGGGTTATTCCACCATCATTGGAGAGAGATTCTAGGTTAGGAGTTGCAACTTCTCCTCCAAACATACCCATATCAGAAAAACCCATATCATCGATAATGATAGTAACAAAATTAGGTTTATTACCTGTATTAGGTATTGTCTCAGCAATGGCTTGTTGCAATGGACTTATAAAAGTTATGGCTGAAGTGGCACATATTGTAGCAATGGTTTTTTTAAAATTCATAGTAACTTTAATTCACTCCCAAAATATTAGTTAAATAATGACTATTGATAATTTTGCTGATACAACATTGCAAATTTCTTTAAATGTTGATCTGCTTGTTTAAAAAATACTTTATATGATTGGCAAAAATGATTATGACCTTTATCTCTTGGATCATGGAGACGATCTTTTATACACCCTCCATAACATAAATGCAACCATTGACATTGCTGACATTCAGTTCCAAAATCAGCTTTACGTTGACCAAATGCGGTGTGAGCTGGCGAATTAAAAGCATCTGCTAATGATATATTATGCAAATTTCCAAGTTTAGTATCTTCTGCTACTAAAAAATCGCAAGAAAATAAGTCGCCATTATGTTCAACTACTAAATAGTCATTACAGTTCTTATGTAAAGCACAGTGATCTGGCAGCATGCCAATATATATCTTAATCAAAGAATCGAAAAATCGAATTGAAGTTTTTTGTTGGAGTTGATCGAAATCAAAATCTTTTAACCATGCTTTAAATAATTTACTCAAAAAATTGCCATAATCTTTGGCATTTACTGAATAAGGGGCTGTAATATTAGGATTATTTGGATTAATTTCTACCACTGGGCTAAACTGCATAAAGTTAAACCCATTTTCGACTAAAAATTTATAAATTTTAAGTGGATATTTTGCTGAATAATCATTCACTGTAGCTAGAATATTAACTGGTACATTATGTTCTAACAACATTTTAGCATTAGCAAATACTTGTTGAAAAGTTCCTCTACCTTGGGCATCTTTACGATAACGATCATGAATTTCTTCTGGGCCATCTAGTGAAATTCCAACTAAAAAATTTTCCTCAAGTAAAAAATCTGCCCAAGCTTCATCTAATAACATACCATGAGTTTGTAAAGCATTGGAATATTTTTTTCCATATGACTTTTGGATAGCCACCACTTTTTGAAAAAATTCTAAACCTAATATTGTTGGCTCACCACCTTGCCAAGTAAATGTAGGAAAATCAGAGCAAGTAAACATACCTTGGATCATCTTTTCTAAAGTGGCATCATTCATTTTATGAGTTGAAGGCTGGCCATCATATAAATTGTGCTTATCCAGATAAAAACAATATTCACAACGTAAATTACAAAATGAACCGATTGGTTTGACTATTATACTACGCAGTTGACGGGCGTTCAATTTTGGATAGTTCCTAATGTATTGTATGTAATTATATTCATGATCAGTTTACTAGACACCTTTCCTAAATAACAAAATCCATATAATCATGTATTGTTGAGAGAAACCTACCATAATTTCCATTCCCCATCCTAAGTTAAGAGGAGAACGAGGGGTTGGCTACTAAAACATATATATGGCTAATTACATCTTTCGAGTCATATTAGATACACGATTTATGCAATTCATTCCGCATCCTACATATCTTTATTTGGGAAAGATGTCTACTATCTGAAGTTACACAGGTTAATATCCAAACAAATATAGATTTGGATTTATTCCATATTATTTGCTTAGTAATAGGACTTACGCATTGATATATTTAATAAATTATAAATACAATTAAAATAATATATTTATAAAAATTTTTGTATTTTAACAATAATTATCTTATTAATGCGTAAGTCCTAAGTAATTCGTTAATTTATTACATCTTATATTTAGAATGGTTTAGGTAATTTCAATTAATTATACATAATTAAGACTAAATTTTAAAGTTATATTAAGATTAGGCATCTATTCCCAAATAAAATTAATAATCTATAGCTACAAACATATCTAAAGCACGAGTAGTACCTCCGAAACCACGAGTTTTTGAGTTCGTAGCTATTCGCATTTCTTCTTTTGTACGTTCTATTCCATCAGAGCTATAAAGAGAAACATCTTCTGACCATCGACCAAAAGTACTGCCAGCATCAGAAAGTTCATTAAATATAGAAGAATTTATTTCACTATATTTTATAAACTCACTAGTATTTGGTTGACCAAGCATTTTCATAGTTAAATAATACACACTAGACCTAATATCCCAAGTACAAATCATATTAACCTTTAATAATTCTAATAACTCACGAAAATCTGGATCAGAAACTGTAATTTATAATTATCAATACACACAAGGTCATCATAAAATAAGATGGCTTGAACAAGGTTTTCTAAGGCAACTAAATCTCCATTAATTGTATCAGGTGTTTTATACAATAACTTGTCCCATAACTCGCTGAATAGCAGTAAGTGTTGAATTATCAATTAAAGTATATGTCATGAAAGAATTTTTTAGTTGTAATGTATTATGCTAAACAGTTCATCAGGTTATATTTGATATATTTTACTAAATCAAGCATACTAATAAAGTATATCTTTAAAATAACACTCTAATCTTTCTTGATTTTTAAGTCAAGTTACACTTTCTAATATAATTAATTTCTAACAAACTTAATGAGTATTAATACCCCAATTTTTGCTATTGTAACTCCATTTCTTACAGATGGAAAAATTGATTTTAATGCATTAAACAACTATCTAATATTTCTCCAAGAAAGAGAGGTAAAAACTATTTTAACTAATGGTACTACTGCAGAATTTCCTTCCTTGTCGATAGAAGAAAGAATGAGTTTATTAGAATATTGTCGGCAAACTTTTGAAGGAACGATATTAAATAATATAAGTTCTTGTTGTCAAACTGATTGTTTGAAATTAGCTAATCATGCCGAAAATTATGCTGATAATTTAGTGATTTTGCCTCCGTTTTACTATGCTAAAGTTACAGAAACTGGAATTGTGACATTTTTGAGTGAAATATTGCAACAAACTGATATGCCAACCTTATTATATAATTTTCCTAAACATACTAATAATGTTATTACCCATGAAATTATAACAAATTTATTAGCTAAACATAATAATTTAATTGGAATAAAAGATTCTAGTGGTGATTTAAAAAATGCCATTAAACTTAAAAAAATAAATGAATTACAGGTTTTTATTGGTAGTGACAGATTAGCTTTGGAAGCATTAGAAAGTGGTTTGGATAGTTTTGTAGTTGGAGGTGGCAATGTCTTTCCTGAATTTGTGGTTGCTATATCACATTATTTTTCGGCAGATAATTTAGCAAGTGCCAAACAAGCTCAGACAAATTTAAATGTTTGGAGTCAATTTAAAAAGCAATATCCAAATAGTGAAATTGCAATTACTAAAACAGCTTTATCGACTCGTATTAATAATTTTCCTACTTTTGTTAGACCACCATTAAATAAGTTATCAAAAGATGAATTTGACCAAACCTTGTTATTTATGGAAAATAATAACTTGTTGGTTTAAAAACTAAAAATTAGGTATGAGAATTGCTATACGCTAAATTATAATAACATGTATGATTATACATAGTTACCACCTCTGAATTTTGAGTCATTCATATCTGTAATTAAACTCTTAAATATTTAATATGAAAATTGATCTAAAAGACATTGCCGGAATCTTATTTTTTCTGGCTTGCCTGGCTTATGTTATAGGAACTAGCGTTTTGACTGAACGTAATGCTAGACATCTTGATGGACGTTACATTTATGTTAGCGGAGCTACTTGGTTAGCTGGCAAATCTCCATATGATATTGAAAATTTTGGTAAATTATGGAAACAGCATATGGTCAATGAAACAGCTAGAAAGGAATTTTTAAAAGAAGGAGGAGCTGTTTTTGCCTATCCTCCAACTCTCGGAATCATTTCTATACCATTAGCTTTATTTCCCTGGGATACCGCAAAATATATCTTGGATGTTATCAATATTTTATTTTTGCTTTTAATCGCATGGTTTTCAGCATTATTCATAAAAAAATTACCAAATGTAAAACTCAGTAATATAGGAATTGGTATCGGTTTAGGTTGTATGTTAGCCGCAATTCCAACTACCATATTTTTAGGACAAACCTCTTTACTTGCTTTAGTTGGCTGTCTTGGAGCGGCATATTTTTTACAACGTAGAAAACTTTGGTTAGCCGCATTATTCATAATTCTTGCCAGTATTAAACCACATGTATCACTATTATTTGTAATATTTTTACTATTTCGAGAAACAAATTGGGCTTTTTTAGGTTTATCATCACTATTTGTTGGCATCACAAGTATGGGAATTCTAATGTTAGGCGGATCATATAATCCAATTACAGAAGTTATTAACATCATGAATGCCTATACTTCAATTGAATTTAATGCTCCAACTAATATGTCAGGACTATATGTAATTTTAGGTAGTTTAGGATTCAGTCATAGCACGATTTCCATCTCGCCAGTGATAGGTTTACTTGCTACATTGATTTTAGCGTTGCTTTTTAGAAGTAATAATATTCAAGCTAAACAGAATCTGTTGCAAATGGTTTTGATATTTTCTTTAACCGCAATCTTTTTACCAATACATCTCTATGATTATACAATATTTTTCTTGGCAATGATGCTATTGGTATCTGTCAGATGGCAAATTGGAATATTGTTGCTTCCAAGTATAATTTTAATTGCAAGACCCAATAATTTAGCAGGTTTATTATATAGCGATATTTCAGCAGTATTATTAGCTAGTTTAGGAGCTATTTATTTAGCTATTGCTGTCATGATTATGATTTTCAAGTTTAAAACAGGTATAGAAGAATGATTTCACAACGACGTGGTTTTATTATACTGATTGCAATCCTGATTCTTATCGGAGGAGTTACTCGTTTAATACCTTTATCATCCCAAGAACGCATGGTCAATTCAGTTTCTGAAGATGGTTATCTGATGATGACGATAGCTAGGAATATGGCGTTAGGTCATGGTATGAGTATAGCGGATGGCACAATTCCTACTAATGGAACTCAACCTTTAACTACTGGTGTTTGGGCTGTTGGTTATTGGTTGGTTGGTGGAGATAAAATCCAAGGAATCATATTTGTCATTTTGCTGCAATTTATTATGGCTAGTTTAGCTGCTCTGATACTTTGGTATGGCGGTAAACGTTTATTGCATAATTCTCCTCATGCTGGAACGATAGCAGCATTGGCAGCAGTAACTTGGTATGCTAGTCCAATCTTGGTTGGGCATACTATGAATGGTTTAGAGACTGCTTTATATTCTATGTGTTTAGTGGGAATCGCTATGTTATTTAGTTTTTCCAACCAGAATTGGAGTATGTGGCGTTGGTTCGGTTTAGGAATACTATTAGGTATAACATTTTGGGTACGCAATGATGCTTCATTACTTATTTTTGCGGCCTGTGTAACTCATTTATTATTAGGTTCTTTTGAATTTAACGCATTAAAACGTCGATTTCTCCAAGTTATGTTAATGGGAGCTACTTCAGTTATTGTTGCTCTACCTTGGCTAATAAATAATGTAACAAACTTCGGCCATTTAATGCCAATTAGTGGTCAGTCAGAATCATTAATAGCAGTATTTGCAGAAAACTTACCTCATATTCCAACTTTTTTGGTCGAATATTTATTTGTTTTTTTACCAATTCCACATTCACTAGACACTCAAACTTGGGTCAAAATTGCCTGTGCTGTTTTCATGGTTCTAGTGTTGGTTTGGATGCTAATGAGAAAGTTACACTTAGAAGAACGACGGTTGACAGTGTTGATTAGTATATTCACAATATGTTTAGTAACTTTTTATGGATTATTTTTTGGAGCTACCTATTTTATTGATAGATATATGTTTCCAACCACACCTTTCTTTGCTTTGCTATGGGCTAGTATTGTGGTGTTTATTTGGCAACGTCTGCCAGCTCAAAAAATTACTGCACCAATAATTGTTTTGATGTTTATTACTATCATGGCTAGTTTACATGTACGTTCCTATCTATTTACGAAGCAAACTAGTATTTATCACCAATATTTAGGTGGTTACAGTCTCCATATTCATTTAGCTAAGTGGATTACAAACAATGTTCCAGAAGATGTTTGGGTTGGTTCATGGCAATCTGGAACTACTGGATATTTCCATGATCGCACAATTAATTTAGATGGTAAAACCAATCCAGAATCATTAGCAGCTCGCCAGCAGAATAAACTACCTGAATATATGTTAAATAAAGACATTCAATATTTTGTGGATTGGCTAAATTGGCACAAAATGACAGTCTGGGTAGAAAGACCAGTCGTAAAGCAAAATTATGAATTTGTAGTGCAAGATAAACAAAAAAATTTGTTAGTTATGCGAAAGAAAATCGATAATTTATAATAGACATCTTTCCTAAGATATATAAGGATGCAGAATGAATTGCATAAATCGTGTATATAATGTGACTCGAAAGATGTAATTCGTAAACTCATTACATCCTACATGTTCCAGGAATAGGTTAGGTTGTCTTGAATTTTGGTATAACGTTTTTTGAGACGAATGCCATCCTTATGCGTCAATGCCATTAAGTTAAGGAAATTGATTTAAGACTATTAGAAAGCAATTGTTCTATTTCTTACTTCTTTACTCTCTATAATATTTAATCTTTATTATACTAGTTTTGGGCAGTGGGCTTCGACAGTTAAATCCTAGATAAAATGTCAGATTATTCCAAAGAAATTAGACTAAAAATTAAGCGAAACGTTGGGTTAAAATATCT
>JASFYV010000046.1:0-3922 GCA_045046925.1 Candidatus Marithrix sp.
GCACGTTGATAATGTATCGGCATTAACCATTGTAAATATTTAAAAGCACTTTCAGCGCATTTAAATATACAATTGGTATTACTACCAGACTCTGACAGGGTTGAAAAACTCTGTCAGGTCGACCTGAAACTTAAAGCTTGACTTGACACTAGAGCTATGTTTTATTATAACTCCTTTAAACAAATATAAACTTAGAGCCAGTTACCTGCCATAACGCGAAATTTTATTTTTATTAGTTAATATTATAAAAAACCACGTAATTTGGACTAACACCGGTTGTCTCTTCATCTACTAAAATGCCAGCCTTATTATAAATTTTTAATGTTCCGTTTTCAGTTGAGCTTGGAGAAATCAGCACATAAATATCTTCATTCACAGGATTTACATTAAATCCATAAAAATTTCCACCACTAATTAGAGCAGTACTACTCAAGGTTCTATTTGCTACATTAACAGAGTAAATAGTTGTTGCTGTTCCGGGCCATTCTTCACTACCCATTGCATAAATTGTGTTTTTATCCGAAGAAATATGAATATATCCATCACCACCAATACTGGCAAAGTCAACTTTATCAATTACAATATTGTTTTTAGGGTCGATAACTACCAAACCAAGTGAATCTGATGGGAAATAAGTTGAATATTTGCTAACTAAAGAGACCCAAATATTGCCATCTCCATCCTGAACAAATTGCTGAGGAACTGCTGAAACTGTAATATAACTTATTGCTTCAGAAGCAAGATCAATAACAGCGACTTTATTAGTTATACTTAATCCAACATATAATTTATTATTCACAATAATTAAGCCTTCTGCTCCACCCGGTAAAGCAATTTTTGATACAGATTTAGTAATTAAATCAATTTTTGCTATGTATGAAGTTGCCATTAAACTCCAGTCTTGAACATCGCCCCAACATGATATATAAGCCGTATTTTCTGTAGCTGCAAAATAACGAGGTTTAGTAATGTCTGTTGAAATTGGATTTACTGTTGCTGTTAAAGTTTTAGCATCAACTATATCTATTTTATCACCATTATTTGACATAAAATAAGCTATATCATTATGTATAGCCATAGATTGAATATTAGATGTAAAATCTACGAAATTCACATTTTTATAAGCATCATGTGAAATGGAACTACTATCAATATTATATATACTAATTTCGCTTTTACTACCACTATAACTACCGTAATTAACCACGTAGGCTATTTCGTTTGCTTTTGTTACTGTAATAATATCATCACTTTCTTCACATGAGATAAATATTGTTGCAGATATAGCAACAAACAGCATAATTTGTTTAAAATTTTTCATTTGATTTGATTTTATTTAGTAAATATTTAATGCTTATTGTATAATTTCTTCCCGGCATAGCATAAAGTTTCTGATTTTGATAAGTTGTTTTCAAAATATTATTTATCCTAAAATTGAATGAAAATTTGTGATTTTTAAGCTGGAAATTTTTACCAAGTGATGTATTGAGTAAAAAATAATCTTCTAATAATTCATACTTTTCATTATACCTTTGTCCAGTATAAGAGGCAGATGTCAATAACATCCATTTTTTATAATCAAGCGATAGAAATATTTTACCAATATGTTCAGGAGTATAAATTAATTGTTTACCAATATTTAATGATTTGTTATTAGTATAGTCTTCAACTAAAATTACTTTGTTTAAACTATAGTTTAATCCGGTGTTAATTTTTAGTTTTGAAATTTTAAAACTTGTTTCAAAACTAAATTCAATGCCTTTATTATGAACTTTAGCTTTATTTTCCGGCAACCATACTCCAGCCGAATCCGGCGTCCATTGAATCCAATTATCAATATCCATGTAATAGCCGGTGAGTCCAATTTTAAAACTATTTCTTTTATTACTTTGTTGATATTTAGCGCCCAATTCATAATTCATCCCTTTTTCAGGTGATAAATTAGGATCACCTAATAAATTGCCATTTTGATCTATCCAAAATCTATCATTAAATGTGGGAATTTTATAACTTCTTGACATGGACATTTTACCATTTAAGTTATGTGTTTTAGAATCAATAAATGAGTAATTTAACCCTATGGAAGGTGTAAATTGGCTTTCGTAATCAAGAACTATAGTTTCTCTAATATTCAACGAACTTGTTAATCGTTTAAATAATATTGTTTTGTAAGCCAAAAACCCTTCAATTCTATCCTCTTTTAGATTCTTGTCATAGGCATATACATCAGGCTTAATATGAAAATAATTAAATCCTGCATTTAAATCTCCCCTTAAGAAATCAGTATTAAAGTAATTTAAGTTTGTAATAAATGTATTTGTTGATATTATCTCATTATGATTATTGTTATACATTTGGTAATCATAAATATATCCTAAATCAGTAGTAAGTTTATGTTTCCCTTTGTAATAACTAAACCCTGATACAAACCTCAAATGTTTGTTTTCAATTTCATCAAAACTCCCTCCATGATAATTTGTTGACATATTGGGTTGTATTTGATGCCAATTATCCTCGTACCATAAATTTACATAAGCATATATTTTTTCTGATAGTTTAAAAGACATTTCTTGCAGTATACCGTAATTTTCAAATGCAGAGTTTCTGGAAGTATCTTTTACAAATTCGTCCTTTTCAAAATCTTTAACGGCAGTATTTAAAAATGGAAAGTCATTCTTTTTAACTTGACGATATCCTTTTAAAGAATAACTGAAGTTTTTATTACTAAAAGAAATTTTTAATCCGCTAAAATATGAATGAAAGCTTCCAATATCTTGCTGTAAACTAATCCCTAACCCTTTACTCCACTTTGGTTTATTATCCAGATGAATACTTCCTCCAATGGCATCAGTACCATATAATGAACTGGAACTACCATATTGCACTTTTATATCATCAAATAAAAAGGCGGGAATACTGGAAATATTTGTATGACCTAATGTGAGCGAATTAATGTTTATTCCGTTAAACATAATTGCTGTATGATTGGGACTGGTTCCTCTGAGCCTTATTGTAGCTAATCCTCCGGCATCTTGTTTTACATAAATAGGAAGATAATTATTAATTATGTCTGCCAAACTTTCGCCGGATACAGATTCTAGTTTTAGTGAATCTATTTTGTCAATTTTTGAACCAACCAGATATTTATCCTTTTTAGCAAATACCTGCACCTCCTGTAAAGCAATTACAGTATCTTGTAGCGATTGCCCAAAAACACAATTATTTAGCAAATAAATTGCTACAATAATTCCCCAATATTTCTTTTGCATTGTTTTTTCATGTTTATTCCCGAACTAATTATTATTGGCAGGTCTTCTGGCTCACCTAACTTTTTTACACCTTCCCATTCATCTAATGACAAACAGTGGCGAGGATAAAAAAGCTGTTATAAGGCTTACAGCTACGGGTATAGCACCGGATTTACACCGGTTTCCCTTTTCATTCCGATTTTAATATTACAATTGCGGAACACCAAATTCAGGAGCAAAAATACTAATTATTACTTTCTACACAAATTTTTTTGAGTTTTGTTTTAAGAAGCTGCCTAAAAAGTAAAAATATTCTATTTTCTCATTTTTACTTTGTGAAGCTTTGTATCTTCTTTGAGGAACTCTGTGTAATAGCTTGTTAAAATTATACCACAAAGACTTTTTGAGCAGCCTCCATCAATCTGAAAAATAGAGTATTTAGAATTGTCCCTGATATCCACAGGTATTTTCTCAGTAAGTTGATTATCAAATAATCAGACCTAACAGTTTCGCATTAATAAGTGAATGTCGATTCGATATAATTACCTGTTAATCAATTAAAACCTTCAAGGACATAAATCTCTACTTAATCTTTGCAAGAAAACGCCAAATACTTCGTTACTCTCGTTTTGAAAACAGTCATTCACAAAAGTGAACTCCTTGGTTTTCAAAAC
>JASFYV010000047.1:0-4427 GCA_045046925.1 Candidatus Marithrix sp.
CCTAATCCCCTCCTTAATTAAGGAGGAGATTAGGGGAGGTTGTATTTAATTGAATTTGGAAATGCTATAAGCAATAGTATTTCCCGACTTAGTGAAAGCCAATTAACCCTCATTTCCCAAATTAGGGCGAGATGAGAGATGTATACAAACAAAAAATACCATAAAAATATTTAAGGGAAGCTATATAGTCTATATTATCATCTTTATATTTTGTTGTATAGGATATAATATATTTATACTTAGTTAAAATCTGAAAAATATTAAAAGTAAGATTATAGCATTTCCCATTTGTCAGAAAATTGTACACAATATAAAGATAATGATAGAATAAATATTAACCTACAATTCCATTCCAACCCTCTCAATAGCTTCTAAAAATTATGCAAGACCCTACTAACCAATCCGATAGAGATGCAGGCCATGTCGAAGTTAAAAATACGACTTGTTATATGTGTGCTTGCCGTTGCGGTATTCGTGTAACGTTACGTGATGGTGAAATACGTTACATTCAAGGTAATCCAGATCATCCACTCAATAAGGGCGTAATCTGTGCCAAAGGTGCTTCGGGGATTATGAAACAATATTCTCCTGCTCGCTTGACCAAACCGCTACGACGTAAACCTGGTACTGAACGAGGTGCTTCCAAATTTGAAGCTATTTCTTGGGAAGAAGCTTTCAGTATTTTAGCAGAACGTTTGAGCAAAATTAGAGCCGAAGACCCAAAGAAATTTGCATTGTTCACTGGTCGGGATCAGATGCAAGCTTTAACAGGTTTATTTGCCAAACAATTTGGTACGCCAAACTATGCTGCTCATGGCGGTTTTTGTTCCGTCAACATGGCTGCTGGAATGATTTATACTATGGGTGGCTCATTCTGGGAGTTTGGTGGACCCGATTTGGAAAGAGCTAAACTATTTGTAATGTTCGGTACTGCTGAAGACCATCATTCCAATCCGATGAAAATTGAGCTATCCAAGTTTAAACGCAATGGCGGCCGATTTATTTCCATCAATCCAATCCGAACTGGTTATTCAGCGATTGCGGATCAATGGATACCAATTAAAACTGGTACTGATGGTGCTTTAATATTAGCTTTAATCCATGAATTGATTAAACAAGGTTTGTACGACCGTGATTTTCTAGTGCAGTATACCAATTCCCCAGAACTTGTTAATATGGAGGAAGATAGCACTGAATATGGTATGTTTGTGCGATTTGAAATACCACCAGAAGAGGGTTGTTTTGATCCACAGAATAAACTTTGGTGGGATCGGGAATTAAATAAAGCTATTTCTACTCATACTAATGGTGTTGATCCATATTTGCTAGGCGAATTTAAGTTGGATGATGGCACACCAGTTAAAACAGCTTTCCAGTTATTGAAAGAGCAAGTTGAGGAAAATACTCCAGAATGGGCAGAAGAGATTACTGGAATTCCAGCAGATTCAATCAAAAAACTAGCTTATGAAATGGGAATTATGGCTCGAGACCATAAAATTGAATTGCCAATTGAATGGACAGATTGCTGGGACAATGATCATAAGACAGTTACTGGCAATCCGATTGCTTTTCATGCCATGCGTGGTTTAGCCGCTCATTCCAATGGTTTTCATAGCATTCGAGCTTTAAGTATTTTAATGACTTTGTTGGGAACTATTGATCGACCAGGAGGCTTCCGCCATCGGCCACCATTCCCACGTCCAATTCCACCTTGTGCTAAACCACCAAAAGGACCAGATGCAGTACAACCAGACACTCCATTGGATGGGATGCCATTAGGTTGGCCAGCCGAACCAGATGATTTATTTGTGGACGATAAGGGTGAACCAGTTCGCTTGGATAAAGCTTTCTCGTGGGAATATCCGTTGTCAGTTCATGGTTTGATGCACAATGCGATTACCAATGCTTGGCGTGGCGATCCATATTCAATTGATACGATGATGATTTTTATGGCGAACATGGCATGGAATTCTTCTATGAATACCAGTGAAGTTCGTAATATGCTAACTGACAAGGATGAAAATGGTGAATATAAGATACCTTTCCTAGTAGTTTGTGATGCCTATCAGTCGGAAATGGTTGGTTTTGCTGATTTAGTGTTGCCGGATACTACCTATTTGGAACGGCATGACGTGATGTCAATGTTGGATCGGCCAATTTCTGAATTTGATGGCCCAGCTGATTCGGTACGGATTCCTATCTTGCCACCCAAAGGTGAGTGCAAACCATTTCAGGATGTGTTGATTGAGTTGGGTTATCGGCTAAAATTACCTGTTTTTATCGACGAAGAAGGTTCTCGTAAGTATAAAGATTATCCAGATTTTGTACTTAATTTTGAAGCTGCTCCAGGAATTGGATTTTTAGCTGGTTGGCGTGGTAAAGATGGTAAAAAATTCATGCGTGGCGAACCGAATCAACGGCAATGGCAGATGTATGAACAGAATAATAATGTGTATCATTACGAGTTACCAAAATCCTATCAGTATATGCGAAATTGGAATAAAGGTTACTTACATTGGGCTAGACATCATGGTTTGATTCGTTATGCTGAACCGATTATGATTCATGTTTATTCTGAGGTTTTACAGAAGTTTAGATTGGCTGCTCAAGGTAAATGGGATGGAAAGCAACCACCTGATCATTTGCGAGAACGGGTAGCAACTTATTTTGATCCGCTACCATTTTATTATGAGCCGTTGGAATGGCAATTAATTGATACCAACGTTTATCCGCTTAAAGCTCTTACTCAACGGCCGATGGCAATGTATCATTCTTGGGATTCGCAAAATGCTTGGTTGCGACAAATTCATACTTATAATCATCTGTTTGTTAATCCAAAAGTTGGGATTGCTAATGGATTTAAAGATGGGGATTGGGTGTGGGTGGAATCGCATCATAAACGGATACGCTGTCAGTGTAAGTTTAGTGAGGCAGTTGAACCTGGTACTGTGTGGACTTGGAATGCTATTGGGAAAGCTTCTGGAGCTTGGGGATTAGCCCCGAATGCTAATGAATCACAACAGGGTTTCTTGTTAAATCATATAATTTCCGAAGAATTGCCAGCACATGAATATGGTGATCATATTTCTAATTCTGATCCGGTTACTGGTCAAGCAGCTTGGTTTGATGTAGCGGTGCGAGTGTATAAAGCTTCAGATGATGATCCTAAACAGACTTCACCTCAGTTTGAACCAGTGAAACCTTATCCTGGCATGGTGAAAAAACGGCGTAAATGGCAAGCTTATTTTGCTGGGTTGTTTGAGAAGAAGTAGGATTGTAGTGCCAAGGTTCTACCTTAATGCCATTGAATTAAGGGCAGACACGTCTGCCCCTATACATGTTCAATATGGTAGGAGTGAACCCTATGTGTTAACCCTGCTTAACTTATTGCTACCATGTAATCTGTCTTACCATGTAATAATACTCCATTAATTATACCTTTCAATGGTCTTTCATACCTATCTATTAATAATAGAAGTTACGCAAAGTAAAATAAATAATAAGAATAACTAATAATAAATTTAGATAGCCTTCAAAATTTGTAATTCTTCAAAAGCCTTTTTAATAGCTTTAAGATATAAATTAGAATGTAAAGTGGTTAAGATTATTAGATATTTTAAAACATTTATAATACTTTGCGTAACTTCAGTTAATAATAGATTCCTCAACATTTTGATGTTCATGACAAAGTACAATACGCACTAATTTATTTTGTAATTCTGTATGAATATACTTTATGATTTGTAAATTATTTTTTTTCTATATTTAAAAAATCAATGCAATATCATCATATTTTTCTAATATTAATTTTGCTTATTGTTTTGAATAAGTTGATAAAAATGTAATGTTTTTTTCCTAAAAAGTAATTTTTTTTAGCTCTGATTGTATTATGAATTACAATTTTATCACTGATAATCATTACTTTCCATGAATTTGAATTTTCTACTACTAATTTAATTAGTTTTAAATAACTTTTATCATAGGTTAATTCTGAAACATTTTCTTGTGAATTATTATGTGCCATTTTAAATATTTTCTTTTAATTAGATAACCAATTTATTTAAGGAATATTATGACAATTAAATTAATACTAAGCAAGAATAATTTTGGTTTTTAAATAATTAATCTAAAAAAATTCCCTCCATGATTAGGAAGGAACAGTTTGAGCAAAATTTATACACTTAAAGAAAATTATTGTTCGTTTTTAGTTTCAAACTCTTGCCTAATTTTAACTTCTAAAATAGCAATTCGTTGAGACTTATATCAGTAGCTCATTCTTTATTATCATATCCACAACTGAATATAGGCATTATAAACGTAGCAATTACTATAGCAAAACCAGTATAGAATGATTATAAGAAAGGAATAGAGGAAAAAGATGATGACATATTCAGTAGATTTTAGAAAGAAAATATTATTAGTAAAAG
>JASFYV010000048.1:0-4419 GCA_045046925.1 Candidatus Marithrix sp.
GCAACTTCGCTATTTCTACTTTTAGTTGTTTGTTCTCTTCTAATAGCTCTAATATTATGGCTTTTAGTGAGTCTATGTCGTTTGGTAAGTCTTTCATCTTTTTAGTTTACTATTTTTTGACTTTTTTGTACATACTTTTTTACATGGTAGGTAGTTACAAAATTACATGGAATTTTTATATTGATGTATAATGTAAACGATAACGTATATAGATGAAAGTCACTGCCAGTATTGATTTTACTAACTGGGAATATGTATTTATGGAAGTTCATGAAAAAATTAGATTTATTCGTATGTTTAAAGGCTGGTCTCAAGATAAAATAGCTGAAAAATTACAAATGACAATTAATGGCTATGCTAAAATTGAACAAGGAAAAGTAGATATTAATCTTTCTCGCTTAAAGCAAATTTCAGAAGCATTAGGAATTAAGTTAGAACAATTGGTAGGGTTAAATGAAACCAATGTATTTAATTTTATAGAAAATTTCCATAGTCTTATTTTGCATTCACAACAATCTAATCATAATACAAATGAACCATGTCAACATGAATTAGAAAAAGCTAATTTAATAATTACACAAAGAGACAAGGAAATTGATTATCTTAAAAGAAATAATTGAGTTGATGAAGGACTCACACAGTTCTGATTAGCAAAACCAACCATTTGTCAGGATTCACCAGATTAAAGGATTTTCAGGATGAGATTGTTGGTTTTATCCTGTTAATCCTAAAATCAGGTAAATCCTGATTCTGACAATTGAATATTTATGATATTAAATAAGAAATGATACAAATACACCCTGAATATATTTTTGATGAAAAACTGCGTAAAAAAGCAGTAATTATTCCATCTTTGGAATGGGATATTATTGTTTCTTTTGCAGGAGTTGCTAAATGATTCGTTATTTTGCTTCTCATCCAACTATCAGCAATATCTTAATGATGGCTATTATCGCATTGGGTTTTGCTTCATTAACTGGCTTAAATAAAGAATCTTTTCCGCAACTTAAACCCAGCAAAGTCCAAGTCACAGTAGTTTATCCCGGAGCCAATCCAGCCGATGTTGAGAGCGGTATTTGCAATCCTTTGGAAGATGCCACTGATGGAATTAGCTTTCTGAAAGAACAGCAATGTGATGCTCGGGATAATATCGGTATTTTCACTTTGGAAATGCAGGAAGCTGGTAATATGCGTGAGTTTACCGATGATATTAAAACGGAAATTGATGCGATTCAAAACTTTCCAGATAATATTGAAGACCCGGTGATAAAACAATTAGGACGGGTGAATGCAGTTGCCAATATTGCTATCACTGCCGATAAATTAACTCCCAGTGAATTGAAAGCTTTAGCGGAATATTATCGAAATCGTTTGTTAGCCATGCCGGAAATTCCGATAGTTGTTATGGACGGTTTTTCTACCCATCAATTGCAAGTATTAATTCAACCTGATACACAAAAAAAATATAATCTTAGCGTCCAAGATATTGCTAATTTAATTGCAGCCCAAGCATTAGAATTACCAGCTGGAACTTTGGAAGCTCAGGAAACATCTTATCAAATCAGCTTTGATAATGTTAGAAAAACGGCTGATGAATTAGCTAGTTTGGTGATTATTAATACTAGTGCTGGTGGAGAAATCAGACTGGGAGATATTGCCAAAATTGTAGATAAATTTGAGAAACCAGAAGAGCGAATTGAACTGAATGGTAAACCGGCAGCTCTGCTAAGAATCAGTAAAAATACTATTGATGATACCTTAAAAGTTGCTGATGCAATAACCGCATTTGTAGAACGAGAAAATAAAATTTTACCTGATGGAACCCACCTAACTGTTGTCAATAATATGTCAGCCTCAGTACGAGACCGTTTGCAATTAATCTTAAAAAATGGTTGGCAGGGTTTAATTTTAGCTACGCTGGTATTATTTCTATTTTTTTCATGGCGTTACACTTTCTGGATTGCTTTAGGCTTACCCACCTCTTTTTTAGGCGGACTAGCCCTGATGGTGGTATTTGGCGTAAGTATCAATATGATATCAATGGTCGCTTTACTCATGGCAATCGGAATTTTAATGGATGATGCTATCGTGCTGTCGGAAAGCATTGACCACGAATATCGCAAAGGTAAATCGCCATTAGATGCCGCTATAGATGGAACTAGCAAGGTTTTGCGAGGAGTTGTGTCTTCCTTCTTAACATCAGCTTTTTTATTTGGTAGCTTATTGATGATGAAAGGAGATATGGGACAGGTGTTGGGTGTATTGCCAGTAGTATTGCTCTCTGTCTTGACCATAAGTTTATTGGAAGCATTTTTGATACTACCACACCATCTAAAGCATTCATTGGAACATATTCATCAGCAAAAAATACCTAAATGGCGACAGTATTTTGAAGCTGGTTTTAATCGATTGCGTCATCTAGTTGGAAATCTCAGTACGATAGCGATGCAGTTTCGTTACATCACAGTTGGTATCGCTTTGGCAATGTTGGTTTTATCTATCGGTTTGATTGCGACTGGTACGGTTAAATTCAAAGCTTTTCCAGATTTGGAAGGTAATAATTTTGAAGCTAGAATATTACTACCTCAAGGCACACCATTAGCTGAGACTGAGCGAGTAGTTGGAATTTTACTAGATTCTCTGGAGAAAACTAACCAAACTCTTAGCCAAGCAGAAAAGTTAGTTAAAAATATTCAAGTTTCTTATGGAAAACATGGAGATGTACCAGAAAATGGTTCACATTTAGCAACTTTGAGCATTGATTTACTTAACACAGAAAAACGCAATATCAGAATCACCGAATTGGTACAACATTGGAAACAAAATACCAGAGAATTACCAAATGTGGTAAGTATTCAATACAAAGAACCTAAAGTTGGCCCGGCTGGACGTGCAATTCATATTCGCCTCAGTGGAGAGAGTTTACAACAGCTTTCCAAAGCATCATGGGAAGTACAAAATTGGCTTAGAGGTTATGCTGGAGTTAACAATTTACTGGATGATTTACGGCCAGGAAAACCACAATATAGTATCAAGCTTAAACCTGGAGCATTAGCTGCTGGAATTGATTCCCGTAGCATTGCTCTCCAATTACGATCAGCCTATCAAGAAATTAAAATAAGTGAAATTTATCATGGACGTGAAGCTTATGAAATAATTGCTAAATTGGATAGACAACTTGGTCAGGAATTACATGATTTTGATAATTTAACCGTATTTTCCAAAACTGGACAGCCAATCCCATTAACCAGTATTGCCATCATTACTGAGACCCGTGAATTTGCTCGAATCGGTCATGTTAATCATTTACGCACAGTTAATATTTATGGTGATGTAGATGCTAATATTGCCAATACTTCGGAAGTAATTAAAGGGCTGGAATTAAATTTTTTAAGTACCCTACAACAACGCTATCCTAATATTAGTTTTGGTCTGAAAGGTGAGGTGGAGAATGGTACGGAAACCAAAGTATCCATCCTGACTGGCTTTGGACTTGGTGCATTCGGTGTCTTTCTGTTACTTAGTCTGCAATTTCGTAATTACCGTGAACCACTTTTAGTCATGATTAATATTCCGCTTGCTCTCATTGGGGCAATTTGGGGACATTTTATTATGGGATTGGACTTCACTATGCCTAGCATGATTGGCTTTGTTTCATTAGCTGGAGTAGTAGTCAATGATTCTATCTTATTGGTGGAATTCGTGAAATATCACGTTGCAGATGGCATGGATTTACACACTGCTACCAGACAAGCGGTACATGATCGGTTTCGAGCTATTTTCCTCACCTCGGTTACCACCATTGCTGGCATGACTCCATTGTTATTTGAAACCAGTTCGCAAGCCTTGATTTTAGTACCTTTAGTGACTAGTATCGTGTTTGGTATGGTGACATCGACTGTCTTAATAATGCTGGTATTGCCTTCTATGTATGCGATTATGGAAGATATTGGGTTTGTTAGGTTGGGTGATGGGAAAAACTAGCCCAGCAGTCTACAAGCTACTTTTGGTGTATGACGCTCTGTTTATACACCTAACGAGTTATAGCATAAATTACACAGATTATGGTATAATCATCGACCGTTTTTGTAGATAAAAATGACTAAGGAAATAAAATGGCAAGATTAATATCCACTCAAGAAGAAAATTATACGGAACAATCAGTTGAAAGAATGTTATTTTCATTTCATATAGCAAAAAAAATAACAATTGTGTCCGCCTATATAGACTACACATCAATTTATAATGTTGTTAATATGTGTAATAGAAAAAATAGAAATGTTTTATTGAAAATTTTTAGCGATAAGCACAGTATAAAAAAATCGTAACTACCTACCATACCCATACCAACTATTTTAAATATTTATCAATAAGTTATAAGTTTGTTATAATGCCATGTTTTTAGTATAAGAAATGTAA
>JASFYV010000049.1:0-8112 GCA_045046925.1 Candidatus Marithrix sp.
TCAATTACTTTTGAGCGTAAATCTATTGAATAAGGCTTTGGCATTTCTTATGAGCCTTTTGTTTTAAGTTAATTTTTGAAGATATTAATTCTTCATTTTGCATTTTAGCATCGCTGTGTGCCTTACGCAAGAGGGAAGCACTATAACTGTAAATTATCTTGCTTTCATGTAATGAGATTTTATTCCGTTAGTTCAGTTTGCACTTAACCATTTCAACTTGCTAGACACGTCAAATTGTATTTACTCAATTTCCTAAGTGCCATTTTCCCTGCTTTACCAGATGGTCATTAATTCCAACCAGGGAAGTTCTTACTTTGGTAGCCATATACCAGTAAAAGCCTTTCATCTACATTATTTATTTAGTTAATTTCCAATTTCTTAAAAATCTTTATATTATTAGCAATTTACATTACATTTTCTTAGAAACAGGTCGCACTTGCCATATTTTATCGATTCAGTCAAATACAACCACTCCTATTCTCCTCCTTAAATAAGAAGAGATGCAATGGGTGGTTTATGTACTTTATACAAACGGGAAACACTATTAATTATGGTATAAAATAATTGTATGTATATTATTCCATACTTAAAAAAATATGTCAATTTGTAAATTGAAGTTAACTATTTATATCATTACGATTTTAATTGAAATTAAACATTTAGCCAACCACTATACTAACCAATTTTTTAGGCACTATAATAACTTTTTTGATAGTTTTACCAGCAGTAAATTGTTGCACTTTAGGTTCATTTAATGCAGCTTGTTCAATAGTTTGCTTATCAGCATCAACCGCTACAGTGATTTTGCCACGCATTTTACCATTTACTTGTACTACCATTTGTAATTCGTTGCATACCAACGCTTTTTTGTCAGCTTGTGGCCATTTAATATCCAAAATTGATTCCGAATGCCCCAAAGTTTGCCATAATTTTTGAGTAATATGTGGCACGATTGGAGCCAACATCAATACTACAGCTTCTAACGCTTCTTGAGTAATCGCTCTAATTTGTGGACTATCCTTAGCTCGAGTTAAATTATTCAGTAATTCCATTATTGCCGCAATTGCCGTATTAAAAGTATATCTACGACCGATATCATCACTTACTTTAATAATAGTTTCATGTACTTGACGACGTAAAGTCTGCTCTGTCTCAGTAAGTTTATCTGGAGTTAAAGTTGGAACTTGAGTTTCAATATGAGTATGAACTTGTTTCCATAATCGTTTTAAGAATTTGAATGCTCCTTCTACCCCAGCGTCTGACCATTCCAAAGATTGTTCTGGTGGAGCTGCAAACATAATGTATAAACGGATAGTATCCGCTCCATATTCTTTAATTAAGTTTTCTGGATCAATGCCATTGTTTTTCGACTTTGACATTTTTACTACTCCACCACTTTCAACTGATTCACCATCAGCTATTAATCTAAATTTAATCTCTTCATCATCAGAATATTCTTCGACTTCATCAGACGGATACCAAGTAATTTGCTTACCAGCATCACGGTAAAAACTCTTGGCTAACACCATACCTTGGGTCAATAAATGAGCAAACGGTTCATCTCCTTGTACCAAACCTTCATCCCGCAACAAACGGTGAAAAAAACGAGCGTATAATAAATGTAAAATAGCATGTTCAATTCCGCCAATATATTGATCCACTGGCAACCAATATTGCACTCTCTCATCCAACATACCAGTCTTGCAATCGGCACTGGCATAACGAGCATAGTACCAAGATGATTCCATAAAAGTATCGAAAGTATCTGTTTCACGTTGGGCATCAGCACCACATTTAGGACATTTTACCTGATAAAAATTGGGGTCTTGTTGCAATGGTGAGCCGATTTTTCCCATCATCACGTCTTCTGGCAATATCACTGGCAAATCAGTAACTGGAACTGTACCACAATCTGGACATTCGATCATTGGAATCGGACAACCCCAATAACGTTGCCGAGACATTCCCCAATCCCGTAATCGATAATGAACTTTACGTTTACCTTTATCTTGCTCTTCCAAATATTTTGCAATAGCAGTAAAAGCTTGTTGGGAAGTTAAACCATTAAATTGACCTGAATTTATCAATATGCCTTTATCTACATAAGCAGATTCCAATTCTTCTACAAGCTGACCATCCGTTGGAATAATTACTTGCTTAATTGCAATAGCATATTTTTGAGCAAACTCAAAATCTCGGACATCATGAGCTGGCACCGACATCACCGCTCCAGAACCATAACTCATCAATACAAAATTAGCTACCCACAATGGCAAAGTTTTACCTGTAATCGGATGGATAGCTTGCAAACCAGTATCCATGCCCAATTTTTCCATAGTTTCCATATCAGCTTCAGCAGTGCTGGCTTTACTACATTGCTTAAGAAAATCAGCTAATTGAGGGTTATTTAATGCGGCCTGTTTTGCTAACGGATGTTCGGCTGCTACCGCTACATAAGTTACTCCCATTAAAGTATCTGGTCGAGTGGTAAATACAGTTAAATCTTCATTACCAACTTTAAACTTAATCTCAACTCCTTTTGAACGACCAATCCATTTTTGTTGCATGATTCGTACTGAATCTGGCCATTTACCTTCTAATTCTTCCAATCCTTGTAATAACTCTTCGGCATAAGCAGTAATCTTCAAAAACCACTGGGAAATTTCTCGTTTTTCTACCAAAGCTCCCGACCGCCAACCACGTCCATTAATAACTTGCTCATTAGCTAATACGGTTTGATCGACTGGATCCCAATTAACTGGAGCAGTCTTTTTATACACTAATCCTTTGTTATATAATTGAATGAATAACCATTGTTCCCAACGGTAATAATCTTTATCACAAGTAGCCACTTCTCGTTGCCAATCATAGCCTAAACCAAGTTTTTTCAATTGGTTACGCATATAATCTATATTTTCATACGTCCATTTAGCTGGTGGGACATTATTTTTTATCGCTGCATTTTCTGCTGGCATACCAAATGCATCCCAACCCATTGGCTGTAATACATTTTTACCAAGCATTCGTTGATAACGAGATATTACATCACCGATGGTATAATTGCGAACATGGCCAATATGTAAACGCCCACTTGGATAAGGAAACATACATAAACAGTAGAATTTTTCTTTATTAGGGTCTTCAGTTACTTCAAAAGCGTGTTGCCAATTTTGTTGGACTTCTGGTTCGATAGTATTTGGGGTATAGTGTTTGATAGTCATTGCTTAATATTATTTATTAGGTATTTTAACCAATAATTCGGATATTTTTGAGAGACGAAAAAAATGAGAACCAAATCTGTAAGATAATAGGATTAATTATCAAAGGTTCTCATGGTGGTATTAGAAACTGTTTTAGGTAAGTTGTCAAATATAAACAAAGCTTAAAGAAATAATAGAATAGGTAATTGAAAATATATTACATTCATTTGCTAACTATTTTTTTACCAATATTCAACCAACCAATCGTTGAAACTATCAATAAATCCAACATACAATAAAACGCTCCAGCACTAATTGGCGGATTAGTAGTTATCATTCCAAACCACCTTTCATCATAATTCCAGGCCCAATTGCCAATGGTAGTTCCATAAATTTCCAAAACTAAAGATAATAAAAACATTGTGATATAGAGCTTTTTAGCTTTACCAAAGATAACGCATAATAAGAAAGCTATAAATAAAACTCCGCCCAAAGTATCTATTTCAGTTGCAACCGCAAAAATCGTATAAAATGCAACTACGGCTGGAACCATCCATATAGTCCAACTAGGAATTTTTGGAGCTACTATTAATCCTAAAGTAAAGAGAATTGCATGCCCAGGTGGAATAAACAAAGGAATATTATGCAATCGATATTCGTAAAGTTGCCAAATTAAAGATAAAACTACTTCCCCCACAGTTGCGTATAACAGACATAAAAGTAAAGAAATTTGCTTAGTACGATCACTACATTTTAATAACCAAAAAAAACATAACCATACCGAGATATTTACTATGGTTTGACCCCAAGGTTGAATATTTTGATCAATTAATAGGCCAATTATTATAACAATGATAAGGATTAGTTGCATAATAGACATCTTTTCAAAATAAGTGTATATAAATGTAGGATGCAGTATGAATTGCATCAATCGTGTATCTAAATGTGACTCGAAAGATGTAATTCGTAAACTCATTACATCCTACATAAAATCCGTAATTAATTGATATAACTCATTTTGGTCAATTTCACGTCGTTAATAAAATTATACATTAGAAAAGATGTCTAATGATCAGGATGGAAGAATTTTAACTTTTAATTATTCTTTCCAAAAAAACAATGTTATAAATTAGGTTGAGATATATTTATTTAGAATAGTACCAATCAACCAACTGGTATTTATTTCGAATTTAATTAAGCATTACGACATTTCTGCAATAACCTACCAGCTCCCTGTTCTAACAAATCATTTGCCAGAGCTGTCCCAAGTTCTGCTGCTGACGTAACAGAACCTTGCAAATTAGCTCTAATTATTTCTGAACCATCCACATCACCGACTAAACCTTGAATGTGTATTTCATCAGCATTTATAATTGCATATCCAGCAATAGGAACTTGACAACCACCTTCTAACCTTGCATTTAAAGCTCGTTCTGCGGTAACACATTGCTGTGTAGTGGTATCAATTAATTCATCGATTAACTTACGAGTTGTTACATCATTTGTTCGATGTTCAATTCCAATCGCACCTTGAGCAATAGCTGGTAACATGATTTGTGGTTCCATTAATTCCTGAATTCGTTCTTCCCAACCCAAACGTTTTAAACCTGCTGCCGCTAATACAATAGCGTCAAATTCATCATTATCTAATTTACCTAATCTAGTACCAACATTACCGCGTAAAGAACGAATTTGTAAATCTGGGCGTACTGCTAATAATTGACATTGACGACGTAAGCTTGCTGTACCAACTATAGCTCCATCTGGTAAGCTGGCTAAATTAGGATAGTTATTGGAGACAAAAGCATCTCTAGGTTCTTCTCGCTGCATAACTACTGAAATCATTAAACCGTTGGGAAATTCCACTGGTACATCTTTCATAGAATGGACAGCAATATCAGCTTCTCCAGCCAATATACCTTGTTCTAATTCTTTGACAAATAATCCTTTGCCACCAATTTTAGCTAATGGCGTATCCAAAATTTTATCACCCTTAGTAACCATCTCTATGATTTCAACCTGTAAATCGGGATATAGTTTGCATAAAGAATCACGAATATGATGGGTCTGCCACAAAGCCAGTGGACTTTTACGGGTAGCTATGCGTAATGTTGTCATTTAAATAGTAATTAATGTTAAATAGGGACAGTTTTTGTTAAAAGGACTATGTTACAATTATTAATGCTATTATTCAAACTTAAATTGGGCTTGATACAAAATTATCTTTTGCACTGTTAGTTAAAAAAATCTCATATGTCTACTCAAAACGTAACCTGGTCTGTAGTAATTCCTACTTATAAAAGAGAGCAAATATTATTAAAATGCTTAACTTTTGCTGCACAACAGACCTTACCTGCCAAAGAAATAATAGTTGTTGATGCTAGTCCTGAATGGGAATTAACCAAAAAGTTAGTCCAACAGGATTTAGCAAGAAAATATCCAAAAATTAACTGGTTATATATTCAAGCCGCTTATGCTTCTTCAGCAACTCAACGGAATCAAGGTATTAAACTTAGTAGTGCAGATATTATTTTTTTGATTGATGATGATTCTTTTATGTATCCAAATTGTGCTAAAGAAGTAGTTAGTATTTATGCTCAAGATACTAAACGTCAAGTGGCTGGCATAATGCCAAAATTAGAAAACTTGCCTCCTGACGTTAAAATTAGTTCATCATCAGCTAAATCAACCCTTAATTTTAAAAATATAGCAGCTAAATTACGGGCATTAGCCAAAAAAATTATTAAAGACGATGATATTTTTATCCCATATGATTTTTATTTTATTCAATACTCTTTACCAAGCGAATTAAAAGTTGCAGCTCATCCAGTTCCAATGATTCATGGAGCTAGAATGAGCTATCGAAAAGAAGTTTTACAACAAATTAAGTTTGAAGAAACTTTGAGACGTTATGCGGTAAATGAAGATAATGATGTTTGTTATCGAGCTTCAAGAATGGGAATGTTATTGCATGCTTTAGATGCTCAAATATTCCATTTACAAGATTCAAGTAGTCGTTTATCTCGTTTTACTACCACTGCTTTATGGGGATTGAATCAAACTGTATTACATCGGTTTCATAACCATGATATTAAACGATTTAAAACTATATTTAGAAATCTATTATGGCGACGTTTATTTACTCAGGCTATTAAAGATATCTTAGATCTACGTTGGAGTTTGCCATCAATGAGAGGAATATGGTTTGTAATTCGGAATTATAACCAGATTTTACTCAAAACACCGGAAGAATTACGGATTTGGTATCCTGAGTTTCAACAAATTTTATTAGATAAGGATTTATCATCAATCAATAGTTCGTAGGTTCTTTGTACTTAGGTTTCCTTCTCACAATCTCTCATGGACTTGCAATTGCCATCGGCTAGTAGTTATAATGTTTTACTACAGAGGACTTGCACCAGTTCATGCCCATGCTGGGCGTACACTTTATCTTGTAGGCGGACTTTCAGCAGCTTAAGAATAGTGTTAGGTATATCAATCAAACTTTATAAAAAATTGTAGGTAACATCAGGAGTAAAAATAGTGTTAAAAATATTTGCAAGATTAATATGTATCTTGGTAGTTTTCTTTAGTTCCTTTGTATTGGCAGAAGGGCTAGAAAGTTCAATACCAAATGAGAATGGGGATTATTGCGTAATCGTTGCTCATCCATCAGTACTGCCAAAAGGAGGAATTGAATATTTAGGAATGAGTATGTGGTCAAGTACAGAAGTTTTCAGTGCTGATATAAATGGACAAACAGTTAGTATTAATAGTGCTCATGATTATATTAACGATTCGGTATATGGAACAGAATCTCGCATTGGAAAAAATGTTCAAGAGACAACTTTATATACTTTAACAGTTGTTCCTGAATCTGGTAGTGAATATTCTTGTTCAACTTTGGTAAATGTTTTAGATAGTTTTTTCATTAAACCAACTGAAAATAGTTGTGTATTGACTGCTATACCTCTTATACATCGTTCGGAAGATGAAGTATTTATATATTTTTCTTTGTCATGGGATAAATTTGAAAATAATGCATATATAGCTTATAACTCTGTTCTGATTGACGATAAAGGAAAATATCAAGAAAAATATACTACAAATACCTATCTTAATAGGTGTATTTCTAATGATTCCTGTAGTTATAATAGAACCTTTTTTTCTTATATTAATATTGCAGACGTTCCAATCACATTTACTACCAAAGTTTATTGGTTCAAGAAAAATGAAGCAGGTAATCCTGAGCCATATAATACCGTTTCTCGGTGTAGTGTAACTGTTGAAGGAATGCTCCCAGATAAACTTCCCATAACTTCGCAACCGGTACAACCAACTAAACTTACCTATAATGATGGTTTAGAAGCAGGTAAACAGTTATGTATTGACAATCCAGAATCTTGTGGAATTGCTATTTCATCTGCTATCAATGTACCTTACACACCAATTGTTTACGATGCAATCACCAATATTCTTAGTATTCCAGAAATTTTAATCCCGGTTACTACTGAAGAATCACAGTCATATGAGGCATACGAAGCTCAATTAAAAATTATTCCGACTCAAAACAACGATATTCAATTACAAGTTAGTAACATAGCTAAAATAAATAAACCAGTAACGAGTAGTTGGAGTGATAATGTTAATGCCGAAGATTCAATAGGATTGTTAAAGATGTATTTGACTCAAAACAACAGAAACCAAGCAATAAGTGTGATTGATTCCTTAGTAGATGTTAAACAAAATATTGATAAAGCTACTGAATTACTAAATGGAATAAATCAATATTCTGGAGATTCAACTAAACAAATATTATATGTCTTAGAATTTTTTCTGAGAAAGTCCAGTTATGTACTAGCGGGTGATTTGATATCTGAAGGAACTATTGTACGTGCTGCCGAATTAATAG
>JASFYV010000050.1:0-7005 GCA_045046925.1 Candidatus Marithrix sp.
GATATTTTAACCCAACGTTTCGCTTAATTTTTAGTCTAATTTCTTTGGAATAATCTGACATTTTATCTAGGATTTAACTGTCGAAGCCCACTGCCACTATTGGCGAGTATCGAGTAAATTGTTCTCCCCACATTTAGTAGGGATGGTATAAAATTAAGGATTGCTATAATTCATCTCTTATATGACTTTACGAAAACTATTATGATTTATATTCGTTTGATTTTTATGTATTTTATTTTTTAGTGGAACTTGCTGAAGCAGTCATTAA
Organism: Candidatus Marithrix sp.; assembly: GCA_045046925.1. Taxonomy (GTDB): domain Bacteria; phylum Pseudomonadota; class Gammaproteobacteria; order Beggiatoales; family Beggiatoaceae; genus DRQV01. Next base: position 269 of record JASFYV010000050.1, read on the forward strand.
TAGGGTAAACACATAGGTTTGCCCCTACAATATTAAAATATATTATGTATGGGTAACCTATGTGTCTACCCAATCGTAGGGTCAATGAAGCAGAACGTAACCAACCATTTATATTAATTTACCGAAATGGCCGATTTCATTTCACCGACTATATAAACTTGTTTGAACAAGATTTAAAGATTAACCGGATTTTAAAATCTTACCATTTAATCTATAGAAGCTTGTTCTAACACTTAAATTCTAGTCAGTATAATATAAAATATACTATATAAGGAAAAATTGTGCTAAAATAACTCAAATAAGCTAATTTGACCACCTTTCAGAATGCATAATATTATCGGAATTCTTGGCGGAACTTTTAATCCGATTCATAATGGCCATTTAAGATTAGCTATTGAGCTGTATGAACAGTTAAGTTTAGCTCAAGTACGCCTAATTCCAGCAGGATGTCCACCTCATAAAACACAACCTAATGTAACTAATCAACAACGTTTACAAATGATACAAGTTGCTATAAATGGAATCCAAGGTTTAATTGTTGATGATCGTGAATTACAGCGACAAGGGTTCTCTTATACTTTTGATACTTTAAATGGTTTACGTAATGATTACCCAAAAAATCCGTTGGGTCTAATTTTAGGTATGGACGCATTTTTAGGGTTGTCTAATTGGTATAACTGGGAATATCTGATAGATTTAGCTCATATAATTATAGTTGGCCGAGAACAATATAGCTTATCAACTACAACTATTAACGCTTTCTTACAGAAATATAAAACCAATAATCCCCAAGCTTTAACAAAGCAAATTGCTGGTAAAATTTGGATTCAAGATATTCCTACCTTAAACATCTCTGCAACTCAAATTCGTGCTATAATCGCAGCTGGAAAAAATCCTTATTGTTTACTCCCACCTGCTGTTTTAGATATTATAAATGTCCAACAACTTTATCGATAAGAATTGTAGAGATTAATATTAATAGATAATTATGAAGATAGAACAATTACTTACCATTATAAAAGATGCTTTAGAAGATAAAAAAGCACATGATATTGAAATACTTGATGTACGTGATAAAAGTAGTATCACCGATTTTATGGTAATTGCCACTGGTAATACAGGTCGTCAAGTTATAGCATCGGCACAACATTTAATAGAAAAAGCCAAATCTTATGGAGAGAGGCCTTTAGGTGATGAAGGTTGTAACGTTGGAGAGTGGGTATTGGTTGATTTGGGCGATATAATTGTCCATATAATGCAACCGGAAACTCGAGATTTTTACCAACTAGAAAAATTATGGTCTGAAGTTGATACAGTTAGCAATGAAATTTAGGAGACATATATGCAAAGCTCGACGGTAATGAAGGCATCTGATTATTCTGATTATAAGTTTGATTTAGGATTTTCTAATCCCAAGAAATTAACTGTTGCTGAAGAAGTTATTGCTGATAGCACAATACCTTATATTCCAACAGTAAGTCAAGAAATAGCAGATGATGAAGAACATTACTTACGTCGCTTTCATTTAGGTGATCCTAATACTGCTAATGAAGCAATTACAGAAAATTACGTCCCAGCATTATTACATGCTTATCGAGATGCTTCAAAAATACGTTATGATTACCCATTGTTTCTTTATCCAGCAGAAGATACCGAAGTAGGTGCTAATCAATTAGTTAAATCGGCCGCTCCTGAATTATGGAATATAGTTGAATCATTTGCTCCAGGTTCTGAAAGTGCTAGAATTTTAAAAGATAATTTGCCTCGCCTAGAACGTTATTTGCGTGAAACACTTCCTGAAGGACCAGTTCCAGCTATTCCAATGTTATCTCAAGCTGGAAAAGTATTACAGCAAGAACTAAATTTAGATACCAATACTAATGATCGTTTTGTAGTAGATTTTAATAAATTATTAGATGCTATTCAACCTGAAATACAACTGCTTGGCTACGGCCGTTTTGTTGCTATTCATTTATTAAATCACGCTATTTGTAATCGTTTGATTCTTCGACAAGCTGATTTTAAAAGTAAGATTGAACAATATATAGATGATTTAAAAAGGTTATTGGAAGTCGAATGGGGTAAATCAGACGAATCCATAGAGCCCAAGATGATACGGGATAGCGTTGGTAGTGCTGGTGATCGTTTTGATCCAATGGCTTTGTCTGAAATCATGACCCATTCAAAAGGTTCAGTGGTAATGTCGTCTGAACGTCGGATCAGAATTAGTAATATTTTACAAATTTTGGAAGCTTTCCTACAGGAAAATGAATCAATTTTAGTCAGAATCATTCATCTTGGTGGAATAAAAGGTGATTGGCTAGATAATAATATAACTATTAAAACCAGTGTTGAACCAGAACCGACTAAAAAAGCCAGGACAGTTTTTGAACAGCAAGCCAAAAAATTTGCTAAAGTTTTCAAAGCAGTACGAATTGCTAAATTAGAATTAGATAACGTATATGACTCAGCTTTACATGATCCTTGGTTTGCTAACTTTACTTGGGAAGCATTTTCTAAAGAAGAACTATTAGTTTTACCAGTAGTAATTGCATTAGAATCTGCCGATAGGGTAGCTGGTGACGGAATGCCAGCATTATCGAGATTATTAAGTTCCGGCCAGCCAGTCCATGTATTAATAGGAGTTCGAGCTCATGATAACCCTCATTCTACTAGCGATGAAAACTTTTTAAATTATCGATTTGAACTAGGTTATTTTGGAATCAGTCATCGGCAAGCTGCAGTATCACAGTCATCTTCTGCCAGACATGGGCATTTATTAGAACGATTTTTATTAGCTTTAGATGCTACTAGAACTAGTTTGCATATTATTAATACAGGGATGCAACGTTCTGTTATTCATGGTATTAATGCTTGGTTAGTAGCTGGAGCTGCTCTTGAAAGTAGAGCTCATCCATTTTTCCATGTAAATCCAGAATCTGGGGATGCTGCTGCTGATCGAGTAAATTTTGCTGGAAACCCACAACCAGAACTAGATTGGGCTAAACATAACTTTCAGTATAAAGATGCGAGTGATGAAATTATTAATATTGAATTAGCTTTTACATTTGCTGATTACACTTTATTAGTTCCACATCTCAGTGGTTATTTTCGTACTGTACCAATTGGTTATGAAAATGAAGCTTTAATTCCGATTGAAACTTATTTATCCACTGCTGGCTGGGAAGATTATAAACAGCTTCCATTTATTTGGGCGGTGAATGAACAGGGCGAATTGCATAAGCTAGTGGTATCACGTTTACTTATAGTTGCTTGTCGAGATCGGTTAAATTATTGGCATACTTTACAAGAATTGGCTGGCATTAATAATAAATATGTTGATATCGCTGTACAAATAACTAAAGCAGAATCTCAAGTTATAGCTCAGGCTGAACTGGAAATTTTGCAATCTACACAAGCTGTACAATTGGAACAGGCTCGTCGAGAAACAGCAGGCGAAACCATGCAGAAATTATCCGAGATTTTATTAGGAATGGATTTAACTACTCCTATTAAAAAACGATCTTCTATAACTCCAGCTCCAATTCAGAAAGAAGAAATTGTTGAAAAAGAAGTTAATACTGAAGAAGAAATTGTAGAGGAAGTTATATTTGATGATCCTTGGATAGATAGTGATTTATGTACTAGCTGTAATGATTGTTTGGACATAAATGGGATGATGTTTGTGTATAATGATAGCAAACAAGCGGTATTGGGTGATTTAAATAGTGGTACTTATACCCAACTAGTTGAAGCCGCAGAAATTTGTCCAGCCACTTGCATCCATCCAGGCAAGCCAAACGATCCAAGTGGAATGGAAGAATTAATGAAGAGAGCAGAACCATTTAACAAGTTATAATATTTCGTAATAACTTACCTCCTCCAACGCCATTAAGTTAATGGCAACCAGCCCCCCATCAATGCCATTAAGTTAAGGGCGAACACATAGGTTCGCCCCTACCATATTGAAATATATTATGTAGGGGCCGACCTGCGTGTCTGCCCTTAACTTAATGATATTGCTTCCATAGGGCGTATGAGATTTTCTGCGTAACATCAGCTAATTAAGTTATAAATATATATTTACACAGGATAATTTTAAAACAATTAAGATTTATTTTTCTTCAAATATACTAGTAATAAAGAAATAGCTGCTGGGGTTATGCCGGATATTCGTGAAGCTTGACCTACAGTAGTTGGACGATATTCGGTTAGTTTTTGTCGTACTTCATTGGACAATCCCATCACTTGTTTATAATCTATAGTTTCTGGTAAAAACGTTTCTTCATAACGACGTAACCGAGCTATCTCAACTTCTTGGCGTTTAATATAACCATTATATTTTTGTTGAATTTCAACTTGTTGGGTCACATCTGTTGGTAAATCAGTTGCTGGAATTAAATTAGCATAAGAGACTTCTGGCCGACCTAAAAGTTCTAAATAATTTACTTCTCTACTAATACTGGTAAAATCAAATTTATCAGCATCATTAGGTCGTACCCATAATTTACTAAGACGTTGCTTTTCCAGCTCAATAGCTGTTCTTTTAGCCTCAAAAGCTTGCCATTGTTCTTCTCCAACCAAACCTAATTGCCAGCCAATTTCTGTTAAACGCAAATCAGCATTGTCTTCTCGTAATAACAACCTATATTCAGCTCGACTGGTGAACATGCGGTAAGGTTCATTAGTACCTTTAGTGATAAGGTCATCAATCAATACTCCAATATAGGCTTCGTCACGCCGTGGAGTCCAAACTGATTTACCTTGTACTTGCAACGCAGCGTTCATACCAGCAATCAGACCTTGAGCTGCTGCTTCCTCATAACCAGTTGTACCATTGATTTGCCCAGCAAAAAATAATCCTGCAATAGCTTTAGTTTCTAAACTTGGTTTTAAATCTCGAGGATCAAAAAAATCATATTCAATAGCATAACCAGGCCGAGTAATATGAGCATTTTCAAGGCCTTTTATAGAACGAACTAATTCTAATTGAATATCAAATGGCAAACTGGTAGAAATTCCATTAGGGTAAATTTCCTGAGTTGTTAATCCCTCTGGTTCTATGAAAATTTGATGTGAATTTCGATCAGCAAATCGGACAATTTTATCTTCAATTGAAGGACAATAACGTGGCCCAACACTTTCAATAATTCCTGAATATATCGGAGAACGATCTAAACTAGAACGAATAATAGCATGAGTTTGTTCATTAGTATGAGTGATGTAACAAGATATCTGGGATGGATGTTGTTCTATTTGGCCTTGGAAGGAAAATACTGGAGTTGGCTCATCTCCTGGTTGAGCTGTCATCAATTGATAATTTAAACTTTTACTGTCCAGCCGTGGAGGAGTTCCAGTTTTTAATCTATTGACTCGTAACGGTAATTCTCGCAATCGTACTGCTAAAGAATTAGCTGGCAATTCACCAGCTCTGCCACCTTGATGGCTATTTAGACCAATATGGATTATCCCAGCCAAAAAAGTTCCTGTGGTTAACACTACTGTATCTGTTAAAAAACGAATTCCAGTTTGGGATACAACTCCAACTATTCGTTCATTATCAATGATTAAATCATCAACTGCTTGTTGGAATATTTTTAATTTTGGTTGTGTTTCAATAGCTTTCCTCACTGCCATTTTATATAGATTACGATCTATTTGAGCTCTAGTTGCCCGAACTGCAGGACCTTTTCTGGAATTCAGAATCCGAAATTGAATACCAGCTTGATCCGCAGCTTTAGCCATTAAACCACCCAAAGCATCAATTTCTTTAACTAAATGGCCTTTGCCAATCCCACCAATGGCTGGATTGCAAGACATTTGACCTAAGGTTTCTATATTATGAGTTAATAATAGGGTGGACATTCCCATTCGAGCAGCAGCTAAAGCGGCCTCAGTACCAGCATGACCTCCACCTATTACAATTACAGCAAAATGTTCAGGATAATTCATTTTTTTCGATAAGCTATTGTGTGATAAGTAAATGTGGAGGTAAAAAAAAGGTAATTCAAGAATAGAAGTGTGGATAAAATTGCTTTAGCTCATTTTTTTCATCGCACTTACTATTCAGGAGAGTTTGATTCTGACATTGCTACTGTAACTCAAGTTGTTAGTATACCTAACTATACTACAGTGACGGTTAATAATGGATCAAGCATTACTGCCTCAGCGTGGGATGGTTACAGTGGAGGTATTATTGCACTTAAAGCACAAGCCAGTACTACTAATAATGGCAATATTAATGCTAATGGAAAAGGATATCGTGGAGGAGATGAAATACCACATGATGGTAATGGTTCACCGGGGGGATCATACACAGGAACATCAATAGCTATTCACCAAAAAACAGCAAATGATGGTACTGGTGGATATGTTTATCTAGTCGCTAATAATAACACTAATTCAGAGATAATTGAAGTTGATGGTAGAAATGGTGGACAATCTTCAATTTCTAGCAGAGAAAATGGTGGTGCTGGAGGGAATGGATATTATGTTAGCAGCACTAATAATATTACTTGCCAAATCTACGGTGTACATGAAGCTTTCTATATCGTTTGGTAGCTCTTTCATCTCTTTAGTTTAACATTTTTTTTCGTATATACTCTTCTTTATTATTATTTACTATGAATCAGTACTTCTGGTGCATTAACTGTTGAAGGGGTAGGTGTTATACTGGCACTATGAATGCTGAGTTGATTTTTTGTAGAAAATTTCTTAATTCCAATATTAACTCCTAA
>JASFYV010000051.1:0-6347 GCA_045046925.1 Candidatus Marithrix sp.
ACTTAAATATCAGTAAGTTACACCAAATTGACAAAATATCTAACTAACTGATATTTAACATTTTTTTAGTTTTTCTTCATAGTCTGAGCCCAGTACCAACTTATTCCAATGTGACGTAATAGTATTTAGTCACTAGTTTTGATACTAGAAGCTCGTCATTGGTATAAGAAACAGACCATGTTTTCTGATTAAAAAAGCCGAGGTTTCAATTTACACAAGAGTCACTTGACTAATACGGTAGTGAAATCCTACCCTCAAAAAAGACTGGCAACAACATTTAGCTATGACACTTGTTGCATTTGATCTTTTATATTTCATAAATGGTAGTTTTCCATCACCAAAAACATGTGGTGCATATTTGAGGTAATATATGAGAAACGATGAGAAAAACACATTAATACGAATGATAATTTTCATGATTATTATTCCTTTTTGCTTATCAATATGGAGTTTAGCAAGTAGTGGTGCAGTAAACGAACTTTTTTCAATAATATTTTCTAATAATAAAGTATTAGGTTCATTTTTAATGTGTTTTGCATGGATTATGGGGATAGGTATGGTATCTGAGTTTATTAAGCAATCTGAGAAATGTGATAACTCATAATCTGCAATACAAAATGTGGTGAGCAAAACAAACCGCATCAATATACAGCTTTAATTTTTGTTAATATAAATGAATCGAAGAAACTAGAAAAATATTATGTCTGGAAATACATTTGGAAAAAGTTTTACAGTAACTACATTTGGAGAGAGTCATGGGCCATCTATTGGTGGTATTGTAGATGGTTGTCCTCCTGGATTAGCTTTAACTCCTGAAGACCTACAAATTGATTTAGATCGTCGCAAACCTGGAACTTCTCGTCATACAACCCAACGGCGTGAAGATGATAAAGTCCAAATTTTATCTGGAGTATTTGAAGGTAAAACTACTGGTTGTCCAATTGGATTATTGATTGAAAATACTGATCATCGTTCTAAAGATTACAGTGTTATTAAAAATCAATTCCGGCCTGGCCATGCTGATTATACTTATTATAAAAAATATGGTATTCGTGATTATCGTGGTGGTGGCAGGTCTTCTGCTCGAGAAACGGCAGTTAGAGTTGCTGCTGGTGGAATTGCCAAAAAATATCTCAAAGAGCAATATGGAATACAAATACGAGGTTATTTAGCTCAGTTAGGTCCATTAAAAATAAATAATTTTGACTGGCAAGAGATTGCTAATAACGCTTTTTTTTGTCCAGATACCAAGTTAATTCCTGAATTAGAAAATTATATGGATAACTTACGTAAAACAGGGAACTCTATTGGGGCTAGGGTAAATGTTATCGCTAATAATATGCCTACTGGTTTAGGAGAACCTATTTTTGATCGGTTAGATGCAGAAATTGCTCATGCGATGATGAGTATAAATGCGGTAAAAGGAGTTGAAATTGGGGATGGATTTGCTAGTGTGGAACAAAAAGGTACTGAACATCGAGATGAAATGACTCCACAGGGTTTCATCAGTAATCATGCCGGTGGTATTTTAGGTGGTATTTCTTCCGGCCAAGATATTATGGTTAGTATAGCTTTAAAGCCAACTTCAAGTTTGCGTCTACCAGGTAATAGCATTGATATTAATAACCAACCCACAGAGGTTATTACTACTGGTCGCCATGACCCTTGCGTTGGCATTCGAGCTACTCCAATAGCAGAGGCGATGTTAGCCTTAGTACTAATGGATCATACTTTGCGTAATAAAGCTCAAAATAATTTAAGTTAAGGAAAAATCACCTGTCATTCACGTAAAAATGGGAATCTAGAATCTCTGGATACCCATTTTTGTGGGCATGACAATCTTACACAAATTCTTATCTTAATGGCATTGGATTCTATTGCCTATCTTTTTAATGCCTGTTCATATTCTTCCCGAAAATGATCTAAAGAGCTTTCCAATACTTTAACCGCTCCATTGACTAAAGCACAACGACCACTACCAGGTAAAATATCACATAAATTTTCCAAAGCTCGTAAATCAGCTTTTCTAGCTTGGCCAGTATCAATCTTATTTAATAACATAGCAATATAGTATGTACCACTCTTGCAAGGCGGACATTGGCCACAAGAAGAATGAGCAAAAAAGCTTACATATTCTGCTACTCGTTTCACAATTCCAGTTCCTTCAGAAACCACAATCATAGCTCCAGTTCCTAAACTAGAACGCCGTTCTGCAACAGAATCAAAATCTAGTGATACATCTAAATCTTCAGTAGTCAATAAGGTATTGGAAGGGCCACCAGTGAAAACTGCTTTGAATTTTTTGTTCAATAACATGCCTCCACCATAAATATTAATTAATTCTGACAGGGAAATACCCATTGGCAATTCATAAGTCCCTGGTGATAATATATCTCCACTGAGGGAATAAATTTTAGTCCCATAAGCATTACCAATTCCCAAATCATGATACCATTTAGCACCATTGCGTAAAATATGAGAAACATTGCAAATAGTCTCCACATTATTAATCAAAGTTGGACAACCATGCACCCCTTTTTCAGCTGGAAAAGGAGGTTTACGACGAGGAAATGGAAATTTTTTCTCTACTGTTTCTATTGCTGCGGTTTCTTCACCACCAATATAATGCCCAGAAGTTGGTAAAATTAAGAATTCTAATGGCTGTTGAATTTTATCTGATACATTAAAGTATAATTCACATTCTTCCCATTGTTTTACAGCTTTTTTCATATTTTCAATGGCTTGGGTTAAATCTGGATTTATATAAAATACAATTCGATTAACATTGGTGGCAATTGCAATGATCATTGCTCCTTCAATCAACTGATGTGGAGTTGCTTCTAATAATAAACGGTCTTTAAAAGTTCCAGGTTCATCTTCATTGCCATTACAAATCAAATATTTTTCTTTACTATTAGTCTGTTCAGCAATCGCTTCCCATTTAAAATAAGTTGGAAAACCACTACCACCTAAACCACGTAAACCAGCTTCTTTTATCAATGGAATGATTGCTTCTGGTGTTTCTAATGCAGCTTGTAATCCTTTGCCACCAATATTTTCCAACCATGTTTCCAAATTTGCTGCTTTGCTGTTTTGATGTAATAAAACTTGATTTAACCGTTTCATTATATGTTTTCCTGATGTTAGGTGTTAAAAGAATAGTAAGATTTAGTTATTTTCACACATATAGCAATTCTTAGTTCTTAATTAAATTCAAAATCAATTATAGCATTTACTGAAGGATGACTATAGCATTTTTCGATTAAATAGTATACTAAAATATATGCCTAGGAGTAGATGGTAAAAGCATATTCAATGGACTTACGTTTAAAAGAGAGTTACGAAAACAGGTTTCATGAGAGCATTAGCCAAACGATTTAAGGTATCAAGCAAAATAGTATTAATTTTAAAAAGAGTGTGTTTGCATAACTTCACAGAAATCTTTTCACAAATATTATTATCGATTACAGACAGATTACTAACCTCTTCATAATCCATCTTAACTTAGGAGGTGAACTATGCTCCACTCATTGGAGGAAGTATCTTTCTGCGTAACATCAGTTAATTTAATTTTCGATTGGTAATAGCAACCGTCCACTCTACAATCTACCGTAATCCTTTAAGCACTTCCTCAGTAAACGGATTTTCGCCTTTTTGGAGAGAATCTAACCAGCTTTGTCTTTTTGATTTACATTCAGTATCACTAGCATTTTGTACAATAAATTCATAGTCTTCAATTGCTCCTTGAATATTGCCAGTTAAAGCTCTTGCTAAGGCACGGCTATCCATAAAATTAAAAGACATTAGCCTCATAATTTACCAAAATAACATGATTACCTTGCTGAGTTAGGAAAAATAAACCTGCTTCTTTAGCTTTTTCCACCAATTTACTGTTACTTACCATACTGGCAGGCAATAACACACCATAGAGTTTTAAGTTTTCATAATAGGGAAATAAAGTTCTAAAATTAAGTAGCTTGTTTGTTAACATATCATCCACTAATTTTGGATGGGCTTTGTGTTTAACTTCCACAATAGCAATACTAGTTTCATTGACTAACACTATGTCAAATTCATCTTCTAAACCTATTAGCTGGTAAGTTACGGTATATTGTATCAAAATGTACTTTTCCTAAGTTTGGTTCAGCAATTAAACTACGATAAAAAAATTCTTCGGCTGAATCTCCTATTGGCTATATTACCAACTAATGTTGCAATTTTGTCTAATTTGGCATCAGTTTTTTGTTGAGAGATTGCTAGACTGGCAACTAGTTCTTTTAATTCTGTATCGGTCATAATTTCTGTTAATTTTGTTTGAATATTAGGATTTTAGGTAAAGGAAAATTCAATAATAAATAAGTTGCATCAGATTTGAATATAATATTTTGGTTTATAGCACAATTATTCATGTTTAAAACTCACAATATTCACACAACCATCACACATCTTTTGTAAACGAAAAAGAGTTATTGATAGTTTTTTGCCTTGTTCTTGCCATTTTATTAGCGTAGGGTCATCTTTTGCAAGTTTGTTCTTAATACCACGTTTTTTCATAGATTTATGCCATTTTTTCCGAATAACCTTTCTTTGTTTCTGAGTAAGATTATCTTGTTTGGCTAACATGGTTTCATATTGTTGTTCTAAGTTTTTATCCGGCTTATCGCTAATTATTGTATAAATAGTTTCTTTACCAGTGGTAGTATCTAATTCAAACGACCATTTTTTAGCAGGTACAAAATACTTTTTGCCTTGTTTTACTGGGTTGATGTTCTTCTTATCAGCATTAGCAAAATCAGTTGTTGGAAACAAACGGAAAATTTTGTTAGCAGAATCAATTTGGAAAATATATACATACTTTTTGGCTGGTGGCTGGAAAATTACTTTGTAGGTATCACCAGTTTTTAACACACTTCTTTTCAAGATTGTTTTACCAAAAGGTTGGGCTTTACCTTGACCAGCAGAGCGGTATAAATAACTGATTTTAAAATCAGAAGTAAGCTCTTTTTTAACTCCCCTTGGTGTTTCAGAAGCAATTGCATTCATTGAGTCTATCGGACAGCTATTTTCTTCAAAATAACATTTTTCGATGAATAGGCCAGCAATGGTTAATAATAGTCCAACTACGATGGTTAGTATAATTTCTTTCATGTTGATATTTCTTCATTTCAATAAAATGGTAAATCCAACTTATTTAAAATTGTTTGGGAGTTCGATATAATTAATGATCATGGTTTTCTGCAAAATCTTGGATTCCAGTATCAACTACAATTATTTCAATATCAAGTTCATCCCATGATTTACAACAATGGCATTTCGCCAATAATTTCATTACGTGATATCCAAGGTGTTTGTTTACCATTGGTGTGTTTACGCACATTGTATTTAACGCTACGATACAGTTCACTCAATTCGATAATGCCATTTTTATTCAAATCGGTGGTTTGCCGTTTTGTAGTTAAGGCTTGGGTTATCATATAGTTAAATATTCCATGTCCACCACCAAATTGTAAACCTTCTAGGCTAGATTGTCTACCTTTGGAGGCGGCTATGATTACCATGCCAGTTTTACCTGATTTCATTAATTCGGCAACATATTTATCATTTGGCACGACAGTTTCTTGAGAGGCAATACCAGAATGACATGCATCCAGAAATACTACAACTTTTGCTTTGGCTTTTGCCAATAGAGTTGCAACTTTTTCCCAAGCTAATCCGGTATTTTCAAAATCTTCAAGTGAGGTTTGGGATGTTAGGAAATAGAATTTATCATTAGAACCTTTATCTCCATGTCCCGCAAAATACAGCATAATGGTATCATCAATCGTTGCTTGTTGGATAATGTTATTCAATACTTGTTGGATATTATTCGATGTGGCTTGCTGATCCAAAAGTTGTTTTATTACAATCTTGTCGTATTGTTTGGCTGGATTTAACTTGATTGTATTAGAAAATGCGATAATATCTTGTTTGGCATAGTCAAGGTTATTTTTGGGTGGCAAGTTGGGATATTTATCAACTCCAATACCTAATACGTATAGATTACTACCTTTAGCTTTGACTTTGGAAGCGTCCACCATTATGCTTTGAGGAATGCTGCTGTAACCTTGTTCGTTATGGGCAATCGCTGTAATCCAGTGTTTACCACGTTTTAGTTCAATAGGTACAGTGGCGTTTGCTTGTTTACCATTGACGGGAATTTCTGCTATTGGAATTCCATCTATAAATACCCGCAAATTGCTTAGGGGTAAAATTGGGCAGTGGGCTTCGACAGTTAAATCCTAGATAAAATGTCAGATTATTCCAAAGAAATTAGACTAAAAATTAAGCGAAACGTTGGGTTAAAATAT
>JASFYV010000052.1:0-10701 GCA_045046925.1 Candidatus Marithrix sp.
TTGCAAACCAAACACCATGATAATAAAGATCATCTTTACTACCAGCTAACAGAAAAAGGTCTTAAATATGGTCAATATCAAGACTTCAGTATTGGAAAAACCTCACACCGCAAAATAAAATGGTACGAAAGCGTATTAAAGTTATTTCAACCAGCACTGCAATTATTTTAATTTTCTGGATTAGGATTCAATCTTAGATTTTGAACCAGATTAAAAGATAGGCAGAATTTTAAAAGTTTAATCGTGTTTAATCCTTAACATTGTTACCAAACTCTAGTTTGGTAACACACTGCCAAGAAGCTCTGCTTCGTTAATTATAACAATCCATTCTGCTACCTATCTAAAAGTTATTGTATATTTTTATCACGCAATAAAACTTAAAATATCTCATATAAAAGTGTTATAATTATAAATTGTCTTTATATTCTATAAAATCTAATCTTAGAGAAAATGCACTATTTTGACATCAATATTTGAAAATAAAAACATATTATTCAGTAATACTTATGAAAAACCATTTGATGTACTGATAGCCAATACAGATACATTAAAATTATTAAAAACAATACCTGATAAAACGGTTGAATTAGTAGTAAGTTCACCACCATATAATTTAGGCAAATCATATGAAAATCGGCAGGATTTTAAACAATATTTAGGATTTCAAAAACAAGTTATCGAAGAATGTTATAGAATATTAAAACCAGAAGGTAATTTTTGTTGGCAAGTTGGTAATTATATAGAAAAAAGTGAAGTTTTCCCACTTGATATTTATTATTACGATATATTTAAATTCGATTTAGGAATGCAATTAAGGAATCGTATTATCTGGTATTTTGGCCATGGATTACATGCTAAAAAAAGATTTTCTGGAAGGTATGAAACTATTTTATGGTTTTCTAAAACGGATAATTATATCTTTAATTTAGACCCAGTTCGAGTTCCATCTAAATATCCGGGTAAAAAACATTTTAAAGGTAGTAAAAAAGGCCAGCTATCTTGTAATCCTAAAGGAAAGAATCCTTCTGATATTTGGGAAATCCTCATTACAGATTTTGATACTTGTATGTGGGATATTCCAAATGTAAAATCTAATCATCCAGAAAAAACTATTCATCCTTGTCAATATCCTATTGAATTAATAGAAAGATTAGTATTATCCATGACAAATGAGCATGGAATAGTATTAGACCCATTTATGGGAGTTGGCTCTACTTTATTAGCAGCATTGTTACATAATAGGAAAGCTATAGGTATTGATAAAGAAAAGGAATATTGTGATATTGCTAAGGAAAGAATTTCTGATTTGGAAAATGGAATTTTACAGAAAAGAGAGCTAGGTAAACCAGTTCATAAACCAAATGGAAAGATAGCTGAAATTCCACAGGAATGGCAGGGTAAATTATTATGATTATAGCGGCAGAATATTCTTTTAATGCTGGTAAAGAAAAAATAGAAACTGAATTTCCATTATATTTGAAGGAAATAAAAGAAGTAATAACACGTGCTGATGCTTTATTGTGTAAAAACAAAAAAAGCAAAGAAAAAACTATGCCAGATAAAATATTATTCAGTCCAGTAGAATTAAATAATGAGTTTAAGAAATATTTTATCCCAAAAGGATGGAAAAATCATAAAATGTAATTATTCCAATGAACATTATATTGAAGGTTATAAACCAAAATCTGTTGGTAAAACACCTTTTCGAGATATGGATTTTGTAAAAGATAAAGTAGGTATAGAAGTTGGAGTTGAAATTGTTCCGATTAAAGACTTAGCTGATGAAATGTCTACTGGAGTTAGTTATTTTGAACAATTTGTTTGGGATTTAAAAAACCGTGGCGTATCAAATATCGACCTTCCAGTATTAATATTAGGAATAGCACCATAGTTTACTCTCAATTTAAGAATCAATTTTCAGATGTTTTATGTCGATTTCATTAAGATATATGTACCACATGAAATTGCCATTATCCCGCAGAGACCTTACCATAGTATTTTCCAATTGAATGAATTGAAGTTAATTAAAAGCATTCATATAAGAATTGCTATCAAAGTCTCTGTTTCACACCCTTCTAATCATTTAAGATTGGAAATCATTTAACCTTTCAGGAGAGCTTATCTAAGCTAATGAAAAATAAATCAGTTGTTTTAATTCAAACTTTATTGTTTGGTACTTATAGCGTATTTTTTTACTTCCTGCTTTACCATTTTAATGATCAAATTCTAGATGCCTCCAAACAAGGAGGATGGTATTTCATGGTACCAATTCTCATCGCATTTTTATTTTCAGTTGTTCACGGAGCATTTACTGGTTATTTTTGGGAATTATTAGGTATTAAAGCAAAAGCTGTAAAAAAGGAAACTAAATGATTAATATATTAAAATCTAATAAATTATATATTGTTTTGACGCTGTGTTTACAAATTATAGTTTGGTCGGCATCAACACAAGCAGAAGTAACTAATGAACATACTGGCTCATTTACCTTTGAAGCTATTGGTATAGATATAAATGATATTGAAACTACTGATCAGATTACTATTAAAGTATCTGGTACTACTGGCGAGCTTAATTGGCAAGCTAAAAATGGCGAAATTCTAGTAGCTACTGATAATGAAATAATTTATACAGCTTCTGGTAAACCCGATCTGGAAATTATTACCGTAACAGATGCTACTGGTAAAACCGATACCATGAAATTTGAGGTCGGAGGTTTTTTAGCTCTAACCTTAAATAATATTATCTTCCTATTTGTAGTTGGTTTTGTAGGCGGACTAGTCAGTGGATTTATTGGCTCAGGTGGAGCATTTGTATTGACCCCAGCGATGATGAGTATGGGTGTTCCAGCGATTATGGCCGTTGCCAGTAATATGTGTCATAAATTCCCTAAAGCATTAGTTGGTTCGATAAAACGGGCTAAATATGGGCAAGTGGATGTAAAACTTGGAATAATTCTAGGTATATCGGCTGAAGCTGGAGTATTATATGGGGCATCGATTCAAACCCAAATTAAAGAAGCTTTTGGTGATGTAGGTTCTAATCTATATGTATCTTTTGTATTTGTCGTAGTTTTAGCAGTAGTTGGTGGTTATGTTATCCGTGATGCGTGGAAAATTTATAAACAATCTGGTGATGCTGATGCTGAAGAACATAAAATTACTAAATTAGCTAAATGGGTGCAAAACGTCAATATTCCTGGCACCATGATGTACTTCCCAAGTATTGGCACTAAAATATCCGTACTATTTACCATTCCGATTGGTTTTGCAACCGGTGTATTAGCAGCAACTATCGCCGTCGGTGGTTTCATTGGTGTACCAGCATTGATGTATGTGTTGGGTGTACCAGCATTAATGGCATCTGCTACCGAATTAGTTATTGCCTTCGTAATGGGTATGGGCGGTACGATTAAATATGCGATAAGCGGTTATGTAGATGTTCGGTTAGCCATGATAATTTTAGCTGGTTCATTATTCGGCGTACAATTAGGAGCTATCGGTACTACCTACGTCAAAGATTTCATGGTTAAAGTGGTTATGGGTGTAATCATGATGTTAGTATTGGTTAGCCGTGGTCTTAAAGTACCAGTATATTTAGCCGAAATTGGTGAAATAGATCCATTAAGTCCTGGCACAATTTATTTCCTTGATCTTTCTAGTTTTATCATGTTGATAGCTGCCTTAGGCGTTGGTGCTTTTATCATCTTATACGCTCTAGTTTCTGGTTATCGTAAACATAATAGAACATTAGAAGCTGAAGCAGCAAATGCAGTAACAAGTGAACCAAGCGAAATTTATCCAACTGAAGTAACCCAGTTATCTCCAATTGGACGATTTGAAAGAATCTTATTTGCCAATGATAACTCAGAGTTTGGAATTGGAGCAAAACGTGAAGCTATCAGATTGGTACAAAGGATCGGTGGCAATTTATCTATAATGTCAGTAGTGGTAAATCATTCTGCAAATGAATTTATGACGCAACACTCATTTGAGAAAGCCAGCCAAGTTGCCATGGATGATTTGGAAATAGTTAAATCTCAAGCGATAGATGCTGGAATTGATTGTACAACTTCGGTTCATCAAGGCGAAAATATTACCAATGAAATAATTTCTGCTAGTGAAGAAAAACATTCTGATCTTATCGTAATTGGTCGCCGAGGTAAAAAAGGTTTACTCCAATCGATAATGGGAGATCGAACTAACGAAATATTATATCGTTCTAGTTGTAGTGTGTTAGTTGTGCCTAAAGCAGCGGAAATTAAAGGCAATAAAATATTATTAGCTATAGCTGATAGTTCACGTTATAGTGATATGGCCGCAGTTGCTGCTGGTAAATTAGCCATCCATCTTAAAGCTCCAATTCTTGTGTTATCAGTAACTTCTACTGCATTGAAAGATAATGCTGAAGCAATGGTGACTAGAATTTGTAACTCTTTAAAAAGTGATGGAATAACTGTTGAAAGTAAAGTAGTAGTTAATGATAAACCAGCTACTACTATTGTAGAAACTGCAAAGGTTACCGATACTGATTTGATTGTTGTTGGTAGTCAAGGTTGTTCAGAGTTACAGAAAACTTTACTTGGTACTAGTGTATCGAAACGAGTTATTGGTAAGACTGAATGTGCAGTATTAGTAGTAAAAACCTAGTAGTTACAATGCCATTAAGTTAAGGAAATAGGGTAACCACAAGGGATTACCTCTACAAATTATCATGTTATGTAGGAGTAATCCGGTTTCCCTTAACTTAGTTGTATTAAATAGGTGTATCTTCAATGCCATTAAGTTAAGGGCGAACACATAGGTTCGCCCCTACAATATTGAAATGAATGTGTAGAGGCAGACCTGTGTGTCTGCCCTTAACTTAATGGCATTGAGGGTGCATCTTACGCACCTTATTTATATGATAATCCCAGTATATCTACTTTTCTAAGTATCTTCAATTAAAACACTCCAGTACGAAAGGTATTAACACTATATTTATATTTTCCTTAATATATAAATAAGAACGAGGAATAGCATGACAATCAAAATTTTTTTAGCTTCGTCTTTTGAATTGCGGGAAGATCGAGAGGCTCTTAGGTCTTTTATTGCGACCAAAAATGATATGCTGCATGAACAAGGAGTATATTTAAAATTGGTGACTTGGGAGGATAGTAATGCTATTGTCCCAGATGGTATGCAGAGTAATTATAATGAGGCGATAAAAGAGTGTGATGTAATATTTTTTCTGTTTTGGAAGAAAGCTGGAAAATATACTTTGGAAGAGTTTGAGGTGGCTTATGAATATTTTAAACGAACTAGCAAACCAAATATTTATACTTATTTTAAGGATGAAACCGAACGTACTCCAGAGCTTATTGAGTTTCAAGGACAACTTAGTGAGGAGTTGCATTTTTATACTAGCTATGAAAATAAGCATGATTTATGTAATCAGATTTATGATCAATTCGAGAAGTTGGGTTATTTAGCTAATTCACATGGGAGACCTTTGCCAAAAGCTCCATCACCGCCAAGTAATTTTGTGGGACGTGATGATTTGTTGGTTGAGATTCATGATCAGTTGGAAAGGCATAATCGGTTGGTATTGAATGGGTTGGGTGGAATTGGTAAGACTACTATTGCTCAAAAATATGTGGAGCGTTATCGGGCTGAGTATAATACGGTGGCGTGGATATTTATCCAGAATGGTTTAGAGCAAGATATGGTGACTATATTACAGGCAGCTATGGATGATATAGTTTTTCCTGCTAATACACCGTTAGAGGATAAGTTTGAATATTTAATGATGGCATTGGGGGATTATTATGATGGAAATAATCTGTTGGTGCTGGATAATGCTAATGATGCGGATGAGTTGTTGGATTTGGTAGTCCATTTAGAAGCTTGCGGTTGGGAAACTTTGATTACTTCACGTTGTACTCCGGATGAGGAAGAATATCAGTTTGTGCAAGTGGATGAGTTGCCGGAGGATGATGCGATAAAGTTGTTTCGGAAGCATTATAGTTTGGAGACAGATGTTGTTGAGTTGCGGGTTTTGTTGGCGAAAATTGATTATCATACTTTGTTGATTGAGTTGGTGGCGAAGGCTGGTAAAAAGAAGGGTTTGAGTATTGGGCAGTTGTTGGAGCGGTTGGATGGTGGTTTGGCTCATGAGGATTTGCAACGGATTATAACGGTTGGTAAACATGCTGATACTCATAAGGTTGGTAAGAAGGCTAAGTTGCATGAGTATATTGTGGCGATGTTTGAGCCGGAGGATTTGGATGAGGAGCAGCAGAGGATTTTGCGGTATTTTTCGGTGTTGCCGGCAGTGGATATTCCGTTGGAACATTTGAAGAGGTTGTTTGAAGTTGAGGATGAGAATGAATTTGAGGATATTTTGGATGGGTTGTTGCAGTCGGGTTGGTTGGGTGTGAGGGATGGTTATTGGATGCACAGTATGGTGCAGGAAATGCTATTTGTTAAGTTGGAGGTGGATAGTGATAAAGTTGGAGAATTGGTTGCTGTTTTAAGTATAATTATGCAGGATCATATTGATATTGCGTTGGATTTTATAGGTTATGCAAATATAGTAGCTCTGAAGTTATCTGATGCTAATGTTCAGGTTGGTTGGTTAAATTTTTATCTAGCTAATTCTTATGTTAAATTTGGATTGTTGGATAGTGCGTTAACAAAAATTATAGATGCTAATAGGCACTTTGTTCAATGTGATGATAAGGAAAATTTGGCTATCTCTTATTCTAAATTAGGCGATATTCACCAAGCTTTGAATCAAATTGATAAAGCTCATGAGTTTTTTGAACTATGCAATCAATTAAGCAAAGAACTCTATGAATTAAATCCAGAAAGTGAGAGTTTAAAAAAAGGGTTAGTTATTTCTTATGATAAATTAGGCACTATTCATATGATTTTGGGTCAAATCGATAAAGCTCGCCCTATTTTTGAAATACACAACCAATTAAGTAAAGAACTTTATGAAGCAAATTTGGAAGATGATAGTTTGAAACATGAATTGGCAGTTTCTTATTCTAAATTAGGCGGGATTCAGCAGGTTTTAGGTAATCTTGATAAAGCTCTGGAGTTCTTTGAATTAAATATGAAGTTAACTAAAGAACTCTATAAGTCAAATCCAGAAAATGAAGATTTTAAAAATGGGCTAGCAGCTTCTTATAATTGGTTTGGTAATATTAATTCGCAAAAAGGAATGTTAAATGATGCTTTAATACATTATGAAGTATATAAAAACTTAATGTTTGAACTTTCTAACAATAATCCAAAATCTGAAAAGTTTAAAACTAATTTGGCTATGTCTTATTCTAAATTAGGTACAGTTTATCAAAATTTAGACCAAGCCGATAAAGCTCTTGAGTCTTTTGAACTATACAATCAAACAAATAAAGAACTCTATGAATCAAATCCAGAAAGTATAAGTTTGAAAAATGAACTGGCAACTTCTTGTTCTAAATTAGGCGAAATTTACCAAGTTTTGGGCAATGTTAATAAGGCTCTTGAGTACTTTGAACTATATAATCAAATAAGTAAAGAACTCTATGAATCAAATCCAAGGAATATTGAAACAATCAAAAATTTAGCCATTTCTTATCGAGAATTAGCTATTATTTACCAAGCTAAAACCTCCTTTCATCTATTTGTTTTAAAACACTACAACCAACCAATTCTTGAGCTGCATAGAAAATCCATCGATTTATGGCAAGAACTATATCAAACCACATTAGATAGCGATAGTTTAGAATACGCAAATAAAGCTTATCTCCTAGCCAAAACTGCTACCTATGTACCTATAATCCAATTAATTATCATACTTTTAATTGGTAATTTATACCTGATAAACTGGATAAATGGCTGGTTAGCAACCGGTGTAATCGTCTGGTTTTGGCCGATGCGATGGATAAAACCTAAAAAAGTACGCTTAGTAAAAATATTGCTAATTGGATTATTGGGATTGGGATGGTGGTTTTTCTAACTTGACTTTAACTATAGCATTTAGCCATTAAGTTAAGGGCAGACACACAGGTCTGCCCCTACAAAATATAATATGGTAGGGGCGAACCTATGTGTTCGCCCAGCTAAATCAGGAAATATCATTAAGTTAAGAAAATTTGCTGGAATTTAAAACTTAACTATTAGTTGGGAATGAGATTAACTATAACAAATATAATATTGCACCAGATTTTTTAAGATTAAAACCTCTTGGCCATTTGGTAAATTCATCATACATTGCTGTCTCTAAAATTGCTTTTCTTAGGTTTGCTCCAGTGAAATTAGCCCCACGTAAATCAGCCATTCTTAAATCAGCTCCAATTAAATTAGCATTGGTTAAATTAGCATTGGTTAAATCAGCTCCAATTAAATAAGCTTCTCTTAAATTAGCTCTTATCAAATCAGCTTCTATTAAATTAGAACCATCCAGATTAGTTCCTCTTAAATTAGCTTCTCTTAAAAATCCTTTTTTTAAATAGGCTCCAGATAAGTAAATATTACTAACTCCCCAATAATTTAATTTCTTTACCAAAGTGATTATTTTAAACATTGCTTCTATATGCTGCCAGCCTAAATAATCTTCTAATTCTTCTTTATATCTCATTATTACTAACTGTTTATAACCTATTCGATGTAGCCAAAATACAAATACTCCAATGACTAATAGATCAAACATCATTCCATGAGCTTCAACTAAGACATTACCCCAAAAATTCCATAAATTTTCCAAATAAAATGGTACAGATAAAATGGCTACAATAATTGAGACTGAAATAAAAACTGCAAAACCTAATGATACTGGATGTACAGCAGAATAATGTCGGATCCATTTTTCTACACGACCAAACAATGTAGTAGGATTTTCACGATGTCTAATATTTATTTCGGATGGTTTTATACGCATATTTACAGCAGGTCTCCCCTACGAAAGAATAAATAACCACTAGCTGCAAAGATAGTTCCAAGCAATAATGGATAAGCAAAAGACCAAATTAAATAACCAGTATGGCCAAATAAGTCTAAAATTACATAAGCAGTTGGTCCTAACATGACCAGTTGAGGATCAAATAATAACATAGCTCCAGTACGGAAAGTTTGCAATGGATTGCTTAAAGCTATCAATACTAGTGGTTCGATGGCAAATTGCTCTTTTATCATTAGCCCTAATAAAATTAAGTCTAAAAACAATAATAAAAATAACCAGATAAAGAAAGCACTTCCTTGAGCTGTATCAATGGAACGAGTTATACTAGAAATAAACATTCCTATACCCAAAAAACACCATGCTAAGGAGATTAATAATCCAGTGTATAAGAAAAATAATTTCCAAGGTATAATTACTTCACTCCACAAAGCCCAGCCAACTGCTGCGAGCATAGCTAAAAAAACTGGTACAAAAATTACGACAAATCGACCGATTACTTTACCCCAATACCAAGCAGGCAATGAAACTGGAAGAGATAATAAATATTCAAACACTCCGGCTTCTTTATCACCAGCTACAGAACGCACTGTGCTTATTAATACGAAGATTGGCAATATAGCCATACATAATTGAATATAGGTCAGTAATAAACGAGTTAAACCAGTAAAACCCATAATTTGTGATTCGGTCAGACCAAATATAAATAATAGGACAATTATACCACCAAACACTATGGTATATAGTAAAAACCAACGAGCTCGTAATGACTCAGCAATATCTAATAAAGCGGTTAGCCACAAATGTTTCATATTTTAGTATCCAGCATGAAATAGTGATAAATTATATTTTTAGAATAAATTCCCGTATAAATATATATTTATGGGAATGAGGATAGGAATCTAGGAATTTAGATATTCTTGGATTTTCGATTTTGCATATATTTAATACACTTACGAAGTATAATTATAATGGTAAGTAGTTACAATTAAATATTCAATGTTTTAGGATAAACAGGTTCAATCTCATATAGTTTTACTTACCCATTTTGGTTTTTAAGATTCCATTGAATAGCTGTTCTGGGGTTATTTTATGATGGAAACGGATTATGCTGTAGTTCTGATTTAGCAGTTTTTCTCGTTGTAATTCTTCTTGTTGATTATAATTGCGATGATTGTCGTAACCGTTGCATTCTAGAATTAAGTTTAAGTCTTGGATGAAGAAGTCTACTCGGTAGCTACCAAATGTATAATTATGGTGAGAATCCCTACCCAAATCTTTCAAATTTGTTCTAACAGAAGTATTAATTATATTCCTAATCTGATATGTGGTCAAGATATTTGGAATAAGTTGGGTTATTGATATGTAATCCAACTTTAAGTTTGAGGGATACTATAAAATTCTGAGGCAATTTGAATATTAGTCTTGTATCTAATTAAATATTAATTTAATTAAAATCATATAGTTATTCAGATTTAGGCAGGTTCATTGTCATTCCCACAAAAGCATGTCCTCATGAAAATGTGGATGGGAATCTAGTAGCCTCAAATATTCTTAGATTCCTGACGGGAATGATAGACTTTTATATGTAAATTATCATTTAATGTGAATTTTTTTACAAGTTTTTGTATTTTAACAAATTTATAAAATGATGATTTTATCAATGCGTAAGTCATACCTAATATAAAACATCTTGATTCTCAAATTCACAAAAAAATCCCTCTATAATTTATTCTTAATATTTGAATTTATTGATATAATATTTTTAGAAACTTG
>JASFYV010000053.1:0-21882 GCA_045046925.1 Candidatus Marithrix sp.
GTACATAAGTTATATTTTTTAGTCGAATTTGTTTAATTATAGTTTATTTTAAAATTTTTATTTTGTTAGAATAATTATGTCTTTCTACTTAGAATATGATGAAAATTGGCAAAAAATTGGCTTAGAAAAAATAAAATCTTATTGAATAACGCATGATGTTGCAACTAAATAATCATAATTTAAGTAAAAATATTTTGTTTATTAATGTACAGTTATTAACTTGGTTACTATTTTATCCAAATGCTTGGAGAGAAATGGTAAATAAAATTGATTCTACATTAGCACCAGATTTTGCTTTGGCTAATTTAAATTCTAAACAATGGAATAATATTATTCTATTACGTTTATTAGGGATAATATATATATTAACTCCTTTATTAATTGGAATTATTATTGGGCTAATTTTGTCTGGATTAAATCTATATTTTCATGGTTATATTAACTATAATGATACTTTATTACGAGGAATAATCTACACAGTAATATTAGGAATTGTAGGTGGAACTATAAGTGGCATCACTATATCAGTTGCATTTAGTTATATTGTTATCACTATCGGCGGATTATTAATAGGAGCATTTTTCTTAATAGCAGATGATTTATTATGGTATAAAACTACTATTTTAGCTACTATCTTTGCAGTAAGTATTTCGAGCAGTGTATTACTAACTTTAAATACTGATAAATACAAGTTAAGCCTCAAAACTAGTATATTTTTATCTTTTATAGCTATTTTAGTTGCCTCTATTATTGGATTCATACTATACGCATTTGCAACAAGTTCCCGCTTTTTATTAGATTATGTTCTGGTTGATAATTTGGAAAAATGGCAATCCCAGCTAATTGGTATTACTTTAGGGATTTGTCTAATTTTTTTCTGGGCAACTCGCCATTGGTATTTTTCCATCATCATATCTATAATATCTGGCATTGTAATAGCAATATTGTTCAGTGTTCCAATTGACAAGCATCTATTATGGAATCCAGTTATTGGTAGTATATTTAATAGTTTTATATTTTCATTAGCTTTTGCACTGCCTTACTTATTAGCAAAAGGTATTTTTAATATTCAAGTAGGAATAATGTCTGGATTATTGAGTAGTTGTGGAATGTATGTATATTTTTTTATAAGCTCAAGTTCTGATATTTTAATTATCCCTCTCAGTTTTGCAGCTGCCATGTTAGGTCTTTCACATCGTTGGTGGCTTTATTCAATATCTATAGATCATATAAGAAAGCTATTTAATAAAACTATTAATTTATTTGCTTTTAGTACCAATGATTTTAAACAAAATATTAAAGAATTAAAACAATGGTTTCATGCTATTACGCTTGAATTTGCAATTAATACTAATACTTCTGACAAAGATATTGTTAAAATAGATAGTACCTCTGAACAGATTGTTAAAATAGATGATTCCACTCAAAAAATAACTAATCCATATATCACTGGTGTTCCGTTAACTACACGTAATCAAGATTTATTTGTAGGACGTTCTGAAATAGTAGAGCGGTTAGAACTTTTATTAAAAAATCAACCAAGTCCACCAATTTTATTATATGGCCAAAGACGAATAGGTAAATCATCTTTATTAAATTTATTACCAGTTTTATTGCCAAAAAATTATAAATCATTACGAATTAGTTTCCAAGGACCAATTGCTTTTTCTGTTAATCATAGTAGCTTTTTTTATAATTTAGCTCGTACTTTAACTAGAGTTGCTCATGAGAAAAATATAAATTTACCTACAGTCGAGCGTAAAGATTTTCAACACGATCCATCTACAACTTTTGATGAATGGTTAGATGAGGTTGAAACTGTTATAGAGGATAGTATTGTATTTGTTTTTGATGAGTTCGAGGCATTGGAGGATAGTTTTCAAGATGGGAATTTAAATAAAAAATTTATATTGAGCATATTCAGGGATATGATTCAAAATCGTTCATATTTTAAAATCATATTCGCTGGTCTATGTCAATTATCCACATTTCCTGAATGGGATGATTATTTTATTAATGCAGAATCTGTACATCTTAGTTATTTAACTGATAAAGAAGCCAAACAACTAATTGAAAAACCAATCCAAATTAATTATACAGCAGAAGCCATAACATATATCCTATATTTAACAAAAAATCATCCAGCTTTATTGCAATTAATTTGTAAAGAAATTATAATCCTTAAAAATTCTCAGACATTACATTATCGCTATAACGTACAAAAAAGTGATGTTGAAATGGCTATACCTAACGCATTAAAGATAGGTAGGAATTTTTTTAGTAATGTAACTAATCGTTCTTCTACAGAGCTAAATATCTTGCATATATTAGCAGATAAATTTACTCTTAGTAAGAAGGAACTATTAAAACAATGTAAGCAAAATAATGTTTTAGTAAATTTAGAACGATCTGAATTAATTGAATTAACTTCAACTGGTGATTACCGTTTTCAAATTGAACTGATTAGACTTTGGCTTATCAAAAATAAGGAGAAAAAACCCTAAAATGAATTTTATGAAATTGTTTGCAGTTATTCTGACCATAATGTTTTGCTGTAATTCTGCTGTTGCCGATGATGAAGATATAATTATTAAAGGTATGGGAACAGGTGGTAAACATTTAATCCCTACTGATGAAAATAAACAAGAATCTGAAGATAAGGAAAATCAAACACCAGAACTATATAAAGATATTGAAGGTCTATCAGCAAAAACTAAACCAATAATAGTTTCACGCATGAACGAAGATAATTCTTGTAATATCTTTACAATTATTGAAGTCTCTTGTTCTTATCAAAAAACATCCTACATTATAAGTAGTATTTTTTTCTTGATATTTATTATAGTGATAATTGTTATATTCAGAAAGAAAAGATGGTTAGCAACGATATTATGTAACAAAAAGCATAAAAAGTAATATATTTATCATTTTATTAGTGGAATACCTACTCCATTAATAAGATGATAATTTAAAAAAGTGACATATGTTATTTTGGGAGTTCCAAAGAAAGTAGTGATGTATTAAGCATTATAGTTATGAATGAAAGAATCTCTATCCAGATGGCTCCGATATGATTTGACAGCTTTTTGGAAAAGAGTTTAATGGCTGTGACCCTTTGCATCCCCTCCTTAATTGAGGAGGAGATTAGGGGAGGTCGCATCCAATTGGGAAATGCTATATACTAAATACTAAATTTTTTACCTAGTAAATTCTCAATTAAAATTTATTAACACTAATTATTCTTTATTTCAAACGAAATTGGTTCATTGCCATTAAAAACAATTTTTCCTGCTTCTAAACGATAGCCTATATATACAGTATATGGAACTACTGGTAATCCGGCTAATGAACCTTCATAGATTGTGCTTTGTAAAGTACTAGATAATTTAATATTTTCCTCGGCAGCAATGATAGAAGGTATATCTCCATTCCATAATTCCCAAGTTAAATAAGCGTTTCCACGCATAAAAAATACTGGAGTTTCCAAATGTAATAATGCTAACATTAGGATATCTGCTGTCTCTCCAACATCAAAATTGTCAATAGTAGTAGTAACTGAAATTGTAACTGTATCAGTGGAGTCAATTTCTAGCTGATTGCCTGTTAGCTCTTCTTGCTTTGTAACAATCTGATTTAAAAAATAAGTTTCAGTTTCAATCTCACTACCAATTAAGTCGATTGCCATGCCAATTGAACCTTTTGCTAAATTTGTCTTAGAATCAAGGTTAAATACTAAAACGCCTGCTGTATTTAATTCAGTACGGCTACTGGCATTAATATAATAAACTTTATCTGCATCAAGAGTTACGTTAATTTGTGAATAATCATGATGATCATTAATGTCGTCATTGCAAGCTAGTTCAGTTAAAGGATGCTCAGTTCCAGTCCATAAAGACAATACAGTATTATAATCAGAATCCAAAGTATTCAGTACTAAACTTTGTGTGGTATTGGATTTATATAGATACCAAACACTATTATAAGCACTGGTGGCACATGCTGATAAAACTTCATTAGTATTAGTACTAGCTGTATTGGCTTGTTGAGTATGAGTATACGGAATAGTTTTAATTTCAATTGCGTTAGCTAAATTATCATTATTCAAAACATTTAAAGATTTAGCATTAAAAGTTAGTTTTCCTGTTTCTTTATTAAAACCATTAATACCAATTAGATATTTAGTTCCTCCAATTAGTTCAGTACTAAGTTGAGATTGCATAGTAGATTCTGTACCATTGTCATTACAAATTAATTCAGTTAATGGGTACTGTCCTCCAGTCCAAATACCAAGTACAGTATCATAATCAGAACCATAAGTATCAAAGACTATTTCTTCATCGATAGTAGGGCTATATTGATACCAAACACTGGCTTCACTGAATGTGCAAGTAGGAAATCCTTCAAAAGATTCTGTAGTTGCATCAGAAGTATCTTGTGTATTGGTATAAGGTAGTTTTGAAATATCAATAGCACTATCTAAATTATCATTGATTGGAGCAGAATATACTGGTGATAGTGTAATCAATAGAATAATCCAACCAAATATTTTTAATTTCATAAAAATTCCCCAAAAAAATAGGGGCAGAAACTGCCCCTTTAATTTAAATAATTACAAGGAGGTATTATCCCCTATAATTATTATTCAGCATCTTCCAAACCTTGTTGAGCTATAATTCTTTCTATATCACAACTATTAGGCCAAGAGATTGCCTCAATATCAGAATATACTTCTGTATCATATTTCAACACAATATTGCTTGGATTTTCTAGAGTTGCGTTTCTAGGAAGAACTGGGCAACCATCTGTTGTAGCTCTCCAACCATATATATTGAAATCACCAGCTTCATGGATAGCAAATAATAAAACATTGTTATTCGCCATGTCTAAGGCTTCTATCTGACCTGGAATTTTACAAATACTAATTTCGCCAGTAGAACTATCCCATGAATATAATGTGGAATTGCTAGCACTATTTTCACCAGTTCCATTACTATTATTTACAAGGTCAGTAATATCTAATGAAGGTTCTATATATTCTATGTTACTTGTAGAATCACTATTTTCAACAAGATATAAAATCCTATCTTCATTATCCCAAGTCATACCTTCAATAGCAAATTTTGAATAGTCAGCTTCACTAGTCTGATTAGCTCGTTGACCAACACCAGTAGCTAGATCAACAATCAATGGTCCAGCTTTTCTATCTGACCATGCCCATAATTCCCCGTTATTTCTAAAGGAAATAGCAGATACTTCACCAGGCCAAATTTGATTTTCACTTGGAGTTGGAACACCTGTTACTTTATCAATTTGATATAAAACTCCACTTGGATAGGTAGTATTACCTATATCCCCATTTACATCATCACCAGATGAAGCATATAGTATGCCTGTAATAGGATCAGTATCTAAGCCTTCAAGATCATATCCATATAATATGCTACCTAATTCCGTTGCTACACCTGTATATGGAGTAATAGCAAAGATTCCAGTATCATTTAAGAGCTGATCATTTAAAGCATAAAAACTAGGGGCATGACAAGTATCATTAACATCCACTTCTCTAACATTAAATCCAAAATCAACTGTAGGATTAATCCTTGCAGCTATATCATTGATATCTTCAGGAGTAGTTAAAGTCACTGCCAGTGATACTATGCCATGACCAGGAATTAAATTACCACCATTACTGTCATTATCAACTCCATCATCTGGATCAGAGCCACCTAAAGAACTTACCATAGTCCTAGGAAGGGTAGGATCATTATCATTTAATGGGCCACCAACTACAAAGTTTTCTGGAGCAATTTGAACAATGTAATCACCTGGTTTCAACTCTTCAAATAAGTAATAGCCTGGTGTACCGCTTTTAGTAAAGGTAACCATACTTGATAATTGCTGATCAATATTAGCTGTATATTCATTATTACCATCAGTATCACGATATAAGTTTACTCGTACACCGTTAATACCTTGATCACCATCATCAATACTATAAGTACCATTTAGGCCTTCATCTTTATCTATCCAAACTTGATTACCTAAAGATAAATCACCAATAATTTTGAATATGCCAGCATCCAAGCTCTGATTGAACTCATTTTTGCCTAAAGTGACAATATTTGTAACACCATTGTTATCAGCATCAGAATCTTCTAAATCTGATAAACCTTCATCTTTAACAGTGAAATACTCAGCATCTTCTGGTAAGTTAAACTTAACAAAATAATCGCCAGGTCCAAGGTCTTCAAATAGGTAACTACCATCAGTTATAGTATTAGTAGTTGCAACTTCTAAATCTGTTGCTGTATCTGCTATACCATTACCATCATCACGATATAAGGTAACTTCCACACCACTGATAGCCAAGTCCTTACTTTCATCTTGTAGACCATTTTGATTACGATCAAACCATACATAGTCACCTAATGCAGCAGTTCCTTTCTCTATTAATCCCATATCCCAACTATAATCAATGGTGTCATCTAATAAATGCACTATTATAGTAGAATCAGTATCTGGATTAACATCTGAATCAACAATATCATCATCACCCTCATCTTGAGGAGATATAGCATAACCCACTGGCGGTTCAAATTTAACAAAATAATCGCCACCATCTAAGAATGAGAAAATATAGAATCCAGGATTACCATCTGGACCATTAGCTGTTCTAGTAAAATCAACTAATTCATCATCAACAGTATTAGCAATACCATCCGTTCCTGGTTGATAAGCTTCAACTTTAACGCCATTTAAACCTACTTCACCATTATCTTGTATACCATTAGCGTTAGTATCTAGCCAAACTCTATCACCCAAAACTGCTGGTTCAAAATCAATCACTTCAATACCAACTTTAATTGGTTCTGAAGGCAGTAATTGGTCACCATTATCTACTCTAGTAGCAACATAACCAAAAGAATTCCAAGCAATTGAAGGGTCATCATCAGTACCTAAAGCTGCATCAATTGGAGCTAACATCGGCCAACCTAATTCTAACTCATCACCAGGTTCAAATATTTTATCACCAAAATCAAATCGTAATGAACGTACATCAGTAATATCATTTGGCAAGTTAGTTGACCATTGTGGATCTTGACATCCAGGTGGATTAGTTGGTAAAACTTCAGTCCGACAAGGATTTTCTTCAGTACTATAAGATACAATAATACCATTACCAGCATCTACAGCATCTCTAAGCCGAGGTTGCCATTCTGATTCACGTTGAGATAAATCAATAACTCCAGTATCAGATATGAATGGTAAAATATCCACAACTACTACGTTTGTCATAGAGATATTTCCAACATTTCTAACACTTAAACGGTAGTCTAAAGTACCACCTCTAGCAGTTTTACCCCAATTTGGATAACGATGATATTCATAATCTAACTGACCACGAACCAATTTAATCGATTCCATAGCTGCTACTTTGCTTGCGGTAATGAGAGCTTCATCACTAGAACATAATAGTTCTTCTACATCACCATCACCATCAATATCATTGGTATCAGCAATTTTATCAATACAACTGGCTAAATTAATTGCACTATTTGGAGTTTCAGCAATAGAATAAGCTCGATTACCGATTAAACCAGGTAACGTTGTAGTTTTAACCCGAAGAGTTACAGCTACTTTAAATTTATCCCATTGTTTAAATGAATAAGAATTATCTCCTGTCCAATCCCAATATAATACTGTCTTACCATTTTGATTGGTTGTTTTGGAGAAAGCTGGCAAAGGCATACCTGAAGTTTGAGATTCAATGTTCCAACTCACATATTCTAGATTATCATCCAATATATCTACTATACTTGGATTTACTAATGATGTAATAGCCTGATTTTGTAATGCAATAGTATATGTTGCAACATCACCTGGAGTAATAGTTGATATTCCTAAAACAGTCTTCACTATCTTTGGTTTTGCCGTAGCATAAATTACTTCAGTTATCTTAGTATGGCTATCATTTTTTGAACTTGCTTCAGCAAAAGCAGTATTTTCAATAAGATCACCAACTTCTACTGGTTCACCATTTCTAGCTTCTGGTAATACATTAACTGAAAAACCAGTGGCTTTATCTCTATTAACATCAGATCTGAAACCAACAGGTAAAGATGATGGAAAACCCCATTTTAAATCAGTTATATATTCACCTTCAGTCAAATTTAATGATGCTACATCAATAGATTGCATTGGAGGAGTGCTAAATGGGCTACCTGCTACTGTTGTCCAATTAGGATTATTACTTGTTTTATATTCAACGGTCATTGGAATTGAACCGTCTTCTTGATTATTTTCCCCAACTCTTATTTCAGTAACTGCTAATTGAGATGGTATGGTATCGGTAATTATCATGTTTGTAAGATCAACATTACCAGTATTTTTAACCGTAAATCCGTAATCAAAACTACCTTCCGGTATGATTGTATTTGGTCCATGTTTTAAAACAGAAAAGTCAATAATCCCTTCACCTAAACCAGGCCCAAAGTAATGAGTTACTTCTGCTGTATAAACTTGTGGTTCTTCTACACCAGCTATAGTACCAGAAGCAGTAACTACATTAGTAATATCACCTTCACTAAAAATAGATGATGGATATCTCACTACAACATCATAGAATGTAAAACAATTTCCCACTTTTAAATCTTTAGTTGGCCAAGTAATAGTTTCTGTAACTGCATCATAAGAACCACTCCTCATAGAAGTTATATAACTAGTATTAGCTGGTAATTGATCAACCAAAGTTACGTTGTTTAAATCAAGTTGACCATAGCCATCTTGATTACACATTTCAACTCTATATGTAGTTTCATAATCTAATCTAGGATTAGTGCTTTTCAATATTTTAGTTAGAGTAACTACGCTTTCAGCTGTTACATTAACTGTAGAAACCACGTTTTCTACACTATCTGCATTATCAGAACTAATTGTAGCTGAGTTAGTAACTATAGTATTGTTAGGAGTTTGACCATTCATAAGCGTAACAGTCATTGTTAATCCACCAGTAGAACCAGCTTCTAATGGACTAATAAAATTCCAAGTCACTACGTTATCTGTAACATCAACTGATTCAATATGTTGATGAGCGGCACCAGTTGGGGCAACTTCTTGTAATATATCTGTTATTTCAGCTGGTAATGTACTAACTAGTTGTACATTTTCACAATCCTCTGTAGTACTAGCACAGCGATATTGAAGTAAAAAAGTAAATGGCTGACCAGATAAAACAGATTGTATATCGCCTTCAACACTTTGCTCAAGTGCTAATTCCGCTTGTGCATGAACATTCGTTGCAATGCCAAACATCATTACTATCCCTACAAGAGATAGCATATAAGAAGTTGCACCTTGTGAAAGGAGATTCTTCATTTCATTCCTCCATTAACACTAATAAATAGTAAAATATAATCTAATTACTTCAGATTATCAAATTATAAATCAATCTCAACTTTTAAGTTAATATCTAATGCTTAAAAATTTGTAATTAATTAACTTCAATCCTTATTGAGTATCATTTAAAGATAGAATTAACATTTTAAAACCAAGAACCAATCTAGCATTCTTTAAAGAAAACAAAAAGAATCTGCCCACCTTACCAATATAAATAGAATACATAATTCTTAAAAATTTTACTATACTCAAACTTGAGGTTTAGGGCTATAAATTACATAATATATATGCAAATTTTATTCCCAAGATAAAGTGTATTACATATCTATATATCAACAGATATCTTTTGCAACTTGCAATGCAATATAAAAAAACTTTTGCAGAATATTGTCTTTTAAGTTTATATATATAAATTAACAACATACTATTAATTTTCTTCTAATATATAAGAATTTAAAATCGATAAGAAATTCCAAATCGATAAGATAAAATTTGTTCCGAAATATCAAAGCTAATTTTTTGGAAATCTTCATAATAATATTCATGTCGGATTGCTACTAATTGATAATATAAATTTGTGGTAATAGCAGCTTTCCATTTAACACCTAGACTAGTTCCGTCAGCATCTCCTTCTGTTAAACCAGTATCAAATGAATCATAGTTGGCTTGCATTTTAGCATATGCTGCACTAAATGAAAAAATCCCCCAATCTTTTATTTTCCAACCACTACCAGCTCCTATAAACAAACCTTTACCTTCCAAACTAGTTTTAGCTCCAGCAAAAGGTGAAAAATCTAGTTCTGTTATAGTTGATTTACCATATTTATAACCTGTAAATATGCTGACAAAATCATTAATAGCATAGCCAAAAGTTGTTGTTAAATCAGTACGTTCAAACTTAATGGTATTACGCAAACTATTAACGATAGATTCTTCATTAGTATCAATATTTCTTTCACTAAATATATCTACGTAAAAATTCTTATAAATTCCGGTTATACCTCCTCCTATAGAACTAATATCCCCTTTTATATTACTATTATAAACTGAGTATTCAAAATTTCTTGAAGCAATAAAAATATTGGGAATAATCCATAAATCTTGAGCTAGACAATTCTGAGATAAAATGATAATTATTATAAAATACTTCATATAACTACCTTGAATTTTAAGAATTCTAATCAATTTTACCACAAAATATATTAGGTTATAGTATTTCCTAATCGGATAGATTACAGTAATATCAAATAAGTGATTGATTTTTTAAATTTAATTAAATATATAGCATTTCTTAATTTAGTAAAGGTCAACCACCTCTCGTTTCCATCCTAGCTTAAATTACATAACTTATGTATAATTATGAACTTTTTAAGTTTTACCGTACATGAAAATATTGTCAAATCTAATGAATAGTGTATAATAAGCCATATTATAGATACATAAGTGTTATTAAAAGAATTCTTTTATTTTTGGAAGAAAATTTTAACCATAATTTAGGAAACTACATGTTAAGTGCAACATCTAAAGCTCAAATTGTTCAAGAACATCAACGTTCTGATAATGATACTGGGTCATCTGAAGTTCAAGTGGCATTATTAACCGCAAATATTATCAGTCTAGTAGAGCATTTTAAAGCTCATAAAAAAGATAATCATTCTCGACGTGGTTTGATTAGAATGGTTAACCAACGCCGTAAATTACTTGATTATTTAAAAAAAGAAAGTGTTGATCGTTATAAAAATTTGATTACTAAACTAGGATTACGACACTAATTTTCAGTGGTTGGTTTTCAGTTACCAACTGAAACTGATAACTAACATTATTGATAACTGATAGATATACTAACATGACTCCTTATAAGAAAACGTTTCAATATGGTAAACACAGTGTCACTTTAGAAACTGGTGAAATTGCTAGACAAGCCGATGGTGCTGTCATGGTAAGTATGGGAGATACTTCTGTTTTAGTTACTGTAGTGGGTGATAATGATAGTAGTTCAGCCAAAGATTTTTTCCCATTAACTGTAGACTATCAAGAACGTACCTATGCAGCTGGAAAAATCCCAGGCAGTTTTTTTAAGCGTGAAGGTCGTCCTAGCGAAAAGGAAATCCTAACCTCCCGTCTAATAGATCGACCATTACGCCCTTTGTTTCCTGATGGTTTTAATTGTGAAGTTCAAATAGTTGCTACTGTTATGTCATTGGATCCAGAAATTGATCCAGATATCCCTTCTTTAATTGGTTCCTCAGCAGCTCTCGCTATTTCTGGATTACCTTTCAAAGGTCCAGTTGGGGTAGCACGAGTTGGTTATATAGATGGTGAGTATGTTCTTAATCCAACTTTAACTCAACTAGATAGCTCAGCATTAGAACTTGTTGTTGCTGGAACTAAAACAGCAGTATTAATGGTTGAATCTGAGGCTAATGAACTAACCGAAGAAACTATGTTGAATGCAGTATTGTTCGGCCAGCAGCAAATGCAAATTGTAGTTGATGCAATAGGCGATATGGCTACTGATTTAGCAAAACCGATTTGGGACTGGCAACCTAAACCTGTAGATAAAAATTTAATAGCTAAAGTTGTTGAACTTGCTGAACAGCGTTTAAAAGAAGGTTATCAGATTCGAGATAAGTTACTACGACGAACAGAAGTAACTGGAATTTGTAAAGAAGTTGCTAAACAATTAGCTAGTTTAGAAACTGAAGAGTGGACAGAAAGACAAGTATTTTCAGAGCTAGAACAGTTAGAAAAGAAAATTGTGCGTGGAGATATCATCTCGGGCAAGAATCGTATCGATGGCCGTGATAATAAAACAGTACGTCCTATAACAGTGCGTACAGGTGTGTTACCACGGGCTCATGGCTCAGCTTTATTTACTCGTGGTGAAACCCAAGCTTTAGTAGTTGCTACTTTAGGTACTGATCGTGATGCCCAAGTAATTGATGCTCTTGAAGGAGAATATAAGGATAATTTTATTTTACATTATAATTTTCCTCCTTATTGTGTTGGTGAAATTGGTCGTGTTGGAACACCAAAAAGACGTGAAATTGGGCATGGTCGTTTAGCAAAACGTGGTGTGCAGGCTATCATGCCAGCTCCTGAAGATTTTCCTTATTCAATCCGAATTGTATCAGAAATTACTGAATCTAATGGTTCTAGTTCAATGGCCAGTGTTTGCGGTTCTTCCCTAGCTTTGATGGATGCTGCTGTACCAATTAGAGCTCCAGTTGCTGGAATTGCAATGGGTTTAATTAAAGAACAAGATAAATTTGTAGTTCTCTCTGATATCATGGGTGATGAAGATCATTTGGGTGATATGGATTTTAAAGTAGCTGGGACTACTGATGGCATAACTGCTTTACAAATGGATATCAAAATTGATGGTATCACACGTGAAATTATGGAAACAGCTTTAAGTCAAGCTAAAGAAGGACGTTTACATATTTTGGATGTGATGCAAAAAGGTTTTGGTGAACCACGAGCTGAAATGTCAAAATATGCTCCACGGATTGAGACTTTTCAAATCAAACCAGATAAAATACGTGATGTTATTGGCAAAGGTGGTTCTACTATTCGTTCTATCACCGATGAAACTGGCACTATGATAGATATTACTGATAGTGGCATGGTAACTATTGCATCCGTAGATTTGGAAGCTGGGAAAGAAGCTCGTCGTTTAGTTGAAGAAATTACTTCTGATATTGAAGTTGGTAAAGTTTATGAAGGAAAAGTAGCTAAGTTGATGGATTTTGGGGCTTTTGTTACAATTTTACCAGGTAAAGATGGACTTGTACATATTTCTCAAATTTGTGCAGAACGAGTTGCTAAAGTCAGTGATAAGTTAAAGGAAGGAGAAACTGTTAAAGTTAAAGTATTAGAAATTGATAAACAGGGTCGAGTTCGTTTAAGTATGAAAGCTGTTGAATAATATAATATTAAGCCTCTCTTTGGGGGCTTATTTTAAACTATAAGAACTATTTAAGTTTGTCATTACATCGTTGTAAATAAATTTGAGCAGCAACATCATCTTTATTTACTCCTAAAACTTTTTCAAATAGAGGTTTGGCATCGTCATATTCTTCCCAATGATATAATACAAATCCCTGTTCAAAATCATTGCTAGTTTGGTCTTTTAAAGTTAAACTGGTATTTGAATCAGCATCGTAAACTTCATATACAGTTACAACTTCAGTTTTACCCTTTACTTGTACCGCATCAATAACTCTAATATGATATTGTAATGGGTCTTTTAACTCTAAATAAGTTTGTTCGGTAATTAATAAAGGTGTGCCATATATTTTGGTTAAACCTTCAACTCGGGATGCAACATTAACTGTATCAGAAATTACCGTGCCATCCATTCTATTTTGACCTCCAATAGTACCTAACATTGCCGGGCCACTATTAAGCCCAATGCCTATTTTCATTGGTTGTAAATCAGCTCGAACCAACAATTCATTATATTGGCTTAAAGTATTAAGCATAGCAATCCCACCTTGGAGAGCATGGTCTGCACAGCCTGGAAATAAAGCCATAATTGCATCACCTATATATTTATCAATAATCCCCTTATTTTCAGTAATAATTGGTTCCATTTGCCCTAAATATATATTAATAAAATCAAATACTTCTTTGGGAGACATAGTTTCTGACATTGCAGTAAAACCACGAATATCAGAAAATAAAACTGTTATATCTTTTTCAATATGATCACCTAAATTTACATCAATAACATTGTCTTTCTTTAATAAGCTAAGAAATTCTTTTGGTACAAAACGCTCATAAGCTTGATTAAGTTTATATAATTTTTCTTGTTGAGCTTCTGACAATTTTTTAGTGAGTACTTCTAATTCTGCATTGGTAATTTGTAATTCTATATTTTTTTGTTTAACTTGTTCTTCAATATGTTTTCTATCAGTTATATCTTGGCTAAAGCCTTTGAGATAAATTGGAGTTTCAAAATCGTCATATTCTAATTCAGCTTGGGAACGCAAAGTACGAATCTGCCCATCAGACCAAACTACCCGAAATTCAATTTCCGCTGTTTCCTCACCGATAATACAAGTTTCTAATAATAAATCAATTTTATCCTTATCTTCTGGGTGTACCTGTTCGATAAAGGCTTCATAACTAGGAATATATTTATCTGGATCAAGTTCATAATTCAAACAATCTTGAACAGAACGAGATATAGTCCCCATTTTTATATCCCAAATCCAACTACCTACTAAAGCCATGCGTTGAGCATCTTCTAATAATTTTTCACTTTGGCGTAATCTATCTGTTCTTTCAGTTACTTGTTGTTCTAAAGTTTCAGAATAATTGGTAAGTTTTTGGGTAAATTGTCGTTGTTCAGTTTCCAGCAGTTTACGCTTAGTTATATCTTGTAATATATTTATTGCATAAACTACTTTTCCATCATCATCAAAAATTGGGGTGCCTAAAATTTCTAATGGGACTATAGTATTATCAAGCTGAATTTCTACATTATTAATATTAGCTACCTTGCCTTGTAAAGCTTGTGCAAAAGGTAATTGCTCCTTAGGATATAATTGTTTAGTTTCAGCAATATAAAAAGGTCGATTAGTAAATAATTGCTCAATAGTAACTATAGTTATAGATTCTAACGGTTTTAAACCTAAAATATTTTGAGCCTGTTGATTAATAAAGAAAATTTTCCTATGAATATTTAATACTATAATACCAATTGGCATAGATTCTAAAAACTGCATAAGCCGATTTTTATTTTCAATCATTAACCGTAAAGTTTCAGCTTTGAGTTTGGAAACATTGAGATGAGTTTTAATACGAGCTATCAATTCATCTTTGAACACTGGTTTAGCAAGGTAATCATTAGCTCCATTTTCAAATCCAATAACTAAATCCATAATTTGATTTTTAGCAGTAAGTAAAATTATAGGTAATTCATCAGCTGCCCAAGTTTTACGAATTTCTGTGGTAACTTCATAACCGCTTTTTATTGGCATCATAATATCCAATAAAATTATGTCTGGACGTTCTATTTTTTCTAGTATTTCTAAGGCTTGAACCCCAGATTCGGCCTGTATAATATTATAATTTTGTAAGGATAAATGGTTGACTAATACTTGCCGATTAATCGGTTCGTCATCAACAATCATTACTGTATGCTTATCTAGTGCTAGTTCTATAACTGGCATTACTGTAGATTGTTTAACTTCTTGTTTAGGCTCTGGCAATATTAAGTCATTTATTGGTGCTTGTTTGGTGATGATCGGGAGATGTTCATTAACAACTGGTTCTTCAGTAATTGGTAAAATAAAGGTAAAGCTGGAACCTTGGTTTATTTGCGATTCCACAGCTATTTGCCCACCATGTAAACTAACTAATTGATGGGTAACAGCTAATCCTAATCCAGTACCACCATAAACTCTAGCTGTAGAACCATCAACCTGTTCAAATGCTTCAAAAATACGGCTTAATTTTTCAGTTGGAATTCCAATTCCAGTATCAGTAACAGTAACAGCAAATTTATCTTCCTTGTCTTTTCCTTCTAAATGAAGAGGGGAAATTATTTTTGCTGAAACTGTAATTGTACCTTTTTCCGTAAATTTAATTGCATTACCAACTAAATTATGCAAAATTTGCTGAACCCGATTTTCGTCAGCTTGAAAAGGTAATAAATCTGTTGGAATATCATTAATTAATTTAATTTCTTTATCGAGTAATAATGGTTGGCTAAGAGCTAAAACTGTTTCCACAATAGTTCGCATATCTACTAAAGTACGTTGTAATTCAAACTCTTGTTTTTTTAACTTGGAAAAGTCTAAAATATCATTAACCAGATTAGTTAATCTTCTGCCACTCGATACAATTATTTTTAAATTAGACTCTAATTGATGATTTATATTACCAGCCACACCATCGATCAATGATTCTGCAATCCCAATAATACCATTGAGTGGCGTGCGTAATTCATGTGAAGTATTGGCTAAAAATTCATCTTTTAATCTATCTGCTTCTTTTAATTGAACTGCTATTTTCTGTTCTCGTTCTAACTCTTGTTGTTTAGCTACTAATTTATGTTTTTGTAATCTTATATAACTGAAAATGATAGTAAAAATTGTGAGAATATAAGTTGCGTAAGCCCACCAAGTTTGCCAAGGTGGTGGTAATACAATAATTTTAATAGCAGTACCAGTATTATTCCAAATTCCATCATTATTACTACCACGAACCTTGAAAGTATAAGTTCCATGTGGGACACTGGTGTAATAAGCATTGCGACGAGTATCGGTAAAATTCCAATCTTGTTCTAAACCTTGTAGTTGATAAGAATATTGATTTTTTTCTGGTTGCAAGAAGTTTAGAGCAGCAAATTCAAAAGAAAAGAATGATTGTTTATAATTTAATATTATAGTTTTAGTTTCACTAATTTGCTGTTGTAAAGGTGAATTTTTACTGATTAGCACTGGTTGGTTAAAAATTTTAAAATCAGTTATTGCAATTGGTGGTACATAAGGATTGTCTACAATTTGCCGTGGTTTAAATACATTAAAACCATTGATGCCGCCAAAGAAAAATTCCCCTTGTTGATTTTGAAAATAAGCTTCTCTAAATTCATCGCTCTGCAAACCATCTAAAACATCGTAATTTCTAAAATTATTATTATTAGGATTAAATTTAGACACACCACCATTAGTACTGATCCATAGATAGCCTTGTTCATCTTCCAAAATCCCATAAATTACATCATTAGCTAAACCATCAGTTTCCCGATAATGAATAAAGTTCTGGGTTTCACGTTCTAATTGATTTAAACCTCCACCTTGAGTACCTATCCACAACCGATACTGACTATCTTCATATATAGCAAACACGTCATTATGACTAATACTATTATAATTGTCTGGATCATGTTGATAATTAATAAAAATTCCCGTTTTAGGATTAAATTGGTTAAGGCCACCACCTTGAGTTCCAATCCATAACATACCAGCAAAATCTTCATAAATAGATAATACGCTGTTTTCACTAAGGCTATTGGGATTATTGGGGTCATTTTTATACTGAGTAAATTGCTTCCGATCAAACTTATTCAAACCATCTCTAGTTCCCAACCATAAATTACCAGCTCGATCTTCATAAATTGCTCGTACTTTATCATTGCTCAGACTATTGGGATCATTAGGATTAGACAAATAATGAGTGAATTTTTCTCCATCAAATTTATTTAAACCACCTCCAAAAGTACCAATCCATAAAATCCCATTACGATCTTCATATAGCGACCATACATCATCATGGCTTAAGCTGTTAGAATTATCTGGATCATGCCGATAATGATTGATAGTTCCATTTGTAAATTGATTTAAACCACCACCAAGAGTTCCAATCCACCAGGCTTGTTGGTTAGCAGAAATTGATGAAATAGTATTATGACTTAAGCTATTAGGATTTTGTGGTTCATATTTATAATGAGTAAATTTTTCTTTATGTTGATCAAACTTGTTTAAACTACCACCATCAGTACCAATCCACAAAGCTTCAGCTCGATCTTGATAAATTGCCATTACATAATCGCTACTTAAACTATGCGGATTGTTTGGATCATGAATATGTTGAATAAATTTATTTTGAGTTGGTAAATATTGACTCAGACCACCATCAGTAGCAATCCATAAGTTATATGCAACATCTTCATAAATTGTCCAAATAGTATCATTGTTTAAACTATTAGTTGAATCATAACGAATGAACTGATTGTTTTTAAATAAATTAAGTCCAGCATCTATAGTTCCAATCCATAAATTATCTTCATGATCTAGGTGAATACTGGTGATACTATCACTACTTAAACTATTAGGATTATTTGGGTCATGCCGATAATGAATTACCGAATTACCTTTAGGATCAAGCTTATTTAAACCAGAACTATCAGTCCCTACCCATAACGAACCAGTTTTATCACCCTGAATTCGCCATAAAGCATCGCTACTTAAACTATTGGGATTTTGTGGATCATGACGATAGTGAATGAATCGTTTGCCATCAAAGTGGTTTAGACCGGCATCATAAGTGCTAATCCATAATGAATTGTTTGTATCTTCATAAATAGACAATACTCCGTCACTACTCAAACTATTGGGATTTTGTGGATCATG
Organism: Candidatus Marithrix sp.; assembly: GCA_045046925.1. GTDB lineage: Bacteria > Pseudomonadota > Gammaproteobacteria > Beggiatoales > Beggiatoaceae > DRQV01. The sequence goes on from JASFYV010000053.1 coordinate 18,540, forward strand.
CCGATAATGAGTGAAATTATCTTGTTGCCGATTATATTTAGCAATTCCTCCATCATTAATTCCAATCCATAAATTTTGATTAGTATCTTCATAGATAAAAGTAATAAAATTCCCACTTAAACTATTAATATCATTTGGAATATGACGATAATGAGTAAATTTATATCCATCATATTTATTCAAACCATCTTGAGTACCAAACCACATAAATCCCTGGCTATCTTGCAAAATAGCATATACAGTACTTTGAGATAGACCATCTTTACGAGTCAAATGATCAAATTGAATTTCCTGTCCATAAGCACATAAATTAAATATGCTCCAAAGTAGAAATATTTTGCAGTAAGTATTCATCACCTTTGCTAAAAAAGTATAAGATATAACCTAAATAGTAACCAAAATTTAAATTTACAAATTATATTATACATTGATAGTTGGATTATTCTAAATTTCCTATTGTTTAAAAAAAATATCTTTCCTAAACAATATCTCAAGTTGATAAGAATGGTAACTGATCATTGAACGAAATACTGGGGTAAAATATTTTATTCTTCACGTATTTCTTCGATAATTATATCTGGTTGAGCTTCTTAGTAACTCTACAGATTTACGTCCTCCTCTGTAAGACTTTGCACCTAATTCACCAGTTTTTTTTGAATCGGTCAATATGATAGATTCATTTTTAACAAAACTTATAGTTGACTATTAGATTGGCTTATGCTTAAAATTATTATTCAATATTGTGCTTATTCACAATTCAAGATTTTAGAAACAAATATCTTATATATACAAGAGCAAATAACTTATGAATGATAGCAAAGTTTATGATGTATCTCCAGAAATTGCAGCAAAAGCCCATATAACTGATGAAAAATATCAAGAAATGTATGCACGCTCAATTTCTGATCCAGATAGTTTTTGGAGCGAACAAGCCAAGAAATTTTTAACTTGGTTTAAAGATTGGGATAGTGTACAAAGTGGAAGTTATTCAGAAGGAAAATTTAGCTGGTTTGCAGGTGGTAAACTCAACGTATCTTACAACTGTTTAGACCGCCATTTAGAAACTAGAGGTGACCAAGTTGCCATTATTTGGGAAGGAGATGACCCTAATGTTGATAAAAAAGTCACCTATCGAGAATTGCATGAGAAAGTATGCCGCTTTGCCAATGCCTTAAAAGCTCGTGGAGTTAATAAAGGTGATCGAATTTGTATTTACTTACCAATGATTGTTGAAGCATCTGTTGCCATGTTAGCCTGTACTCGAATTGGTGCTGTACATTCCATTGTATTTGGAGGATTTTCTCCAGAAGCTTTGAAAGACCGAATTTTGGACTCTGACTGTCAAGTTGTTATAACTGCTGATGAAGGTTTGCGGGGTGGTAGAGGAGTACCATTAAAAGGTAATGTAGATAAAGCATTAGTTCATTGCCCAAATATACATACCGTTTTTGTGGTAAAAAATACTGGTAAAGAGCAAGCTTGGACTACTGATAGAGATGTTTGGTATCACGAAGAAGTGGCCAAAGTTAAGGCAACCTGTCCAGCTGAAGAAATGGATGCCGAAGACCCATTATTTATCCTTTATACCTCTGGTTCTACTGGTAAACCTAAAGGTGTATTACATACCACAGCAGGTTATCTACTTTATGTAGCGATTACCCATAAATATGTATTTGACTATCATGATGGCGATATTTATTGGTGTACTGCTGATGTAGGTTGGGTGACTGGCCATTCTTATATTATATATGGACCATTGGCTAACGGTGCAACTACCCTAATGTTTGAAGGTGTACCAACCTATCCAGATGCCGGTCGTTTTTGGCAAATAGTCGATAAACATCAAGTTAACATTTTCTATACTGCCCCTACTGCAATTAGAGCTTTAATGGGACAAGGAGATGAATTAGTTAAAAAATCTAGTCGTAAAAGTTTGCGAATTTTAGGTAGTGTTGGAGAACCAATTAATCCAGAAGCATGGGAATGGTATTATCATGTGGTTGGTGACGGACGTTGCCCAATTATGGATACTTGGTGGCAAACAGAAACTGGCGGTATTTTAATCACTCCATTAGCCGGTGCTAATAGTTTAAAACCAGGTTCAGCTACTCGTCCATTCTTTGGAATTAATCCCGAAATTGTTGATGCTGATGGTAATATACAAGCAGGTGCAGTTAGTGGAAATTTGATTATTACTAAATCTTGGCCGGGTCAAATGCGGACGATTTATGGTGACCATCAACGTTTTATCGAAACTTATTTAACTACTTATAAAGGTAATTATTTTACTGGTGATGGTGCAAGACGTGATGCAGATGGTTATTATTGGATAACTGGACGAGTTGATGATGTGATCAACGTATCTGGCCACCGGATGGGAACAGCTGAAGTAGAAAGCGCATTGGTATTGCATAGTGCAGTCGCCGAAGCAGCAGTGGTAGGTTATCCACATGATATTAAAGGTCAAGGTATTTATGCTTATATTACTTTGATGAATGGAGTAGAGGAAAGTGATGAATTACGCAAAGAATTAGTAAAACAAGTGCGGACAGAAATTGGACCAATCGCCAGTCCAGATGTAATTCAATGGGCACCAGGTTTACCAAAAACTCGATCTGGCAAGATTATGCGACGAATATTACGCAAAATTGCTGCTAATGAAATTGATAATTTAGGCGATACTTCCACCTTAGCTGACCCTAGTGTGGTTGATAATTTGATTGATCATCGAGCTGTTAAATAATTTTCAAAATTTAAAGCATTTCCCGAAAGATGTAATTCGTAAACTCATTACACCTTAGTGTGTCCTGAAGAAAAGTACAAGATTTTCATGCTGTATTAATGATGAGAGTTGCTCGGTTTCGACGACCAGACGTTGGAATCAAACCACCTTATGCGGCTTTTGTAAAGAGCATTGGTCGTGAGCGATAAGGCAGTACAGTCAGGTAAGTATTGTGGAAATAAACGCAAGTGAACCCTTGATGAGGTGTCGAAATGAATATCTCATTGTCAAAACCTGATTTCTAGGGTTAATCAGGGATAAATATCGATGGTCAACTGGATAACAAGCGATATGGCCAATCGGCGTAGAGAGGGCATGAACTCAATATAGGCGTTAATATGGAACAGGAGAACCTGTCAAATTCAAAGCAAACACAGGGGCGGATGCGTTCGTAGTAGTGATGAAGTACTTGTAATGAGTATGGAGCGAAGGAATGCAATCATTCAGTATGATTTATTAATTCAACCAGTAATGGGAGGAAATGTATGAATCAAACAAAATCTTATGAAATAAAGAAACAACTTATTTATGATGCGTATTTAGGTGTGAAAGCGAATAAAG